>NZ_CANMAB010000055.1:0-26991 GCF_947495635.1 uncultured Virgibacillus sp.
AGACTTGGGGAGGTACTCCATTTTTTATGTCTTAAACCCATTGAGCCACAAAGGCTCATAATTATGAAATTCACTAAATTAGTAAATTATTTAAATAAGTATAATCAGATAAACGAACAATAATTATTCACTTTTAAAGCGGAGCAGTAGCACTATACTTGGAATAGAATCTTGTTTTGGTCTTCATGTACCAGGGTGGTTCCTATATCCTATATAAGTTTATTTGATATAGTTTTTGAAATCTCCTAAATAAATTATGTACATTTAGTAGTTTTTCATATTACAGTAGTAAGCAAGATACCCATTGAAATAGAGTTGTTGCATTTTCGATCTAACACCAAAAAAGCAATAAAGTAGAAAATATGCTCAGTCCTAGGTGGGGGATTAACGAATTAGTAAGTAAAAACCGTGTTTATCAGGCTGTGTATGTTGCAATGCAAATCCGACTGATTCAAAACATTTCAAACAAGCGACATTATCTTCTTCGATTCCTGCATACCATCTCTTAATAGATTGCATATCTGGCAAAAGCATTGTTTTTTCAATAATTAGCCTTCCATACCCTTTATTACGGAGAGACGGTTTCACAGCAAGTGCAATACTGCCTGTACAATCATCTTCTATTTCTACCATAACTATACCTACTGGTTGATTACATTCAAGGGTGAGCCATACAAAATATTGGGTATTCTCTTTTATATTATTAAACCATTCCATTAGAGGTAACATTCCCTCTAAACGGTTTTGAATCTCGTGATCATTAAACCATTCTTGTACAGTTTTGATATCTTCCTCCTCAAAAAGACACATTTCGATTGACCTTTTCACTACATTAATCCCTCCATTTAAGATCATTAATAGAAATTAAACAATCTTCATTTTTTTGTATCTATAGGTACGATTTAATTAGGAATAAGTTTCATTAGTTAGTACTAATAACCAAACAAAATCGGAATTTTTGTTCTCATTTTAAAATTAAAATCCAGATAAAATTTATTTTAACACAAATAATTATTTTGCTTTATGTTCTCTTGAATTTATCATCATAATGGCATAAAAAACCCTTCCTATAACAACTATGAAGAGAAATTGAAAGAAGGTTATTGTACCAGTAGGAAACAATAAATACATATAAGTTTGTACCTATAGAAAGGATTATTGTTGATTTATTAAAAAAGCCTCTAGGGGAACATTTTTAGTTTAGTGTTGGTGTGACAACGTTTTTGATGAGACTACTCCCGCATGTAGAAAGGTTTGAACAATAGTGGAGCAATTGTTTTTATCAAGTACTGGCAGATGATTAGAGTGTAATTGCTTGTTTAGTATTATTCAGTTCGATTGGACTATCTAGTTTCAACATGTAGCGAACTCTGTTTTGTATTGTGAATCTAGTTACCTTAACTAACATTACAGATGCAAATACCATTTTCTTCATGGATTGAGATATGGATAAAGAGAGTATAGGCCCTTTTGTTAACAGGAGCTACTATTGTGAGTAGTTCTTTTTTCTCTGTTTGAACAAACTGGAATAAAGGAATATTACGAGTAAGAACCGAAATATAATGGTATAGAATACTTTAATTTAAACACACCGTTACACAAAAGAAATATTTTTGTAATATAATTGAAACATTATAGTGCGTTCATACGTCTAATTAGTAGATAGAAAAGGAAGGGTGTTAAATTTGAGAAATATTCTAATCAGTATGTTATTCTTCTTATTTTTGGCTGCGGGCTGTGGTACACAAGAGAATGTGATAAAAGATGAAAATATACAGCAAGGAAATGCATTGCATCGAGAACATGTAAGCAATATTAAAGAGAAAGAAACCGTTGTGCTTGCTTATGAAACGTCGAAGCAAACCAATCAAGAAATGAATGTAGATGATTCAACTGATAAGCTAAAAACTTCTATAGATGAAGTAGAGAAATATGAAGTCCAAGATGATCGTTTAAAAGAAAGTGATGAAAAGCAAGAAAATAAGCTAGATACAAAAAAAGAACAGGATATGGTTAGTGAAGCTGTCTTTATACCAGTATTAAATAAGTATAATCAAATGTATGATATCATTGAACCGAATGTAGACCAGAGTAAGCTTTATGAAGAATATGTTGGATATAAATTTAAAACAATCAAAACAAAAGAGCAGCTTTATAAAGAATTCTCCGATTTTATGATTAGTGAAGTTGCCAGAAGCTTATGGAGCGACTATGTGAATGAGGGAGAAGACGCGTTATATTTAATTCCACAGGACGGTCATCCGAAGTTTATTAAGGATAATCCATATTCGTTAAAAAAGATAAATCAAAACACTTACCAACTGACCTCCAATCACCAATGTGAATTACATGGAAGGTTAGATATGGTCTTTACTTTTACGCAGATAGATGGTAAATGGAAGATTTCAAAATTAGATGTTAGCTAAGCTAACCATTAAAATATTCTACTGTATAAATATATTTTTCTACCGAATATGTAACAGGATGCTGGAAATGTTTACTAGACTACAAAATAATAAAGTTATAAGAATGTAGCCTGAATTCCTTAACAGATAAGGAATTCAGGCTTTTTTCTTGAAATAAGGAAGCGTGGAATTTGAAATCAGAATCAAGTATAACATTTACAAAAATAAAAAGTTTTCTTGCAATTACAAAATTATTTTGATAGGATAAGAAAAAATATAGTATAAGTAAAATAAATACAGTAAAAGTGTAATTATAGGAGTTGGAATATTCAAAAATGGAGCATATTCACAAAAAGATTAAGAGTTTACGTTTAGAAAAGGAAATGACATTGAAGGACTTAAGTGAAGCTACAGAGCTTTCGGTTAGTTTTTTATCCCAAATAGAGAGAGGTTCCTCATCTCTTGCGATTACGTCGCTAAAAAAAATTGCTGACGCGTTTCAAATTAATATTTCTTATTTCTTCCATGAAATAGAAAATTACAATTATGCTGTGCACAAGGAAGATCAAAAGCCGTTCAAGCTAGAGGGGTCTAATGTAACGCATGTAAGATTAGCGGGGAAATTTCCTGACCGTAAAATGGAGCCAATGATGGTAACTCTTCCACCCAATAAAACATTTATTGAAAAGTTCAGTCATCCTGGGGAAGAGCTTTATTACATAGTAAAAGGGGTGGTGATTTTTAAGGTAGAGGAGAAGGAGTATATCCTTAATGAAGGAGATTCGATTCATTTTCCTTCTGTCAAAGTCCATCAGTGGAAGAATCCAACGAATGAAGATGCTGTTTTATTGTGTGTACTAACACCAGTGATTTTTTAAATAACTAATTCATTTAGAAAGGGCGGTAATACTATGAGGGTAGCAACAGATATTGGAGGAACGTTTACGGATTTAGTTTATGTTGATGAAGATGGAAAAGTAGAAGTTGCCAAAAGCCATACTACTCCTCCTGACTTTGAGCAGGGAGTTATCGATGTATTAGAAAAAAGTAACATGGATAAAGAAGCAATCGAAACTTTTATACATGGAACTACTGTAATTATAAATGCTCTAACGGAAAGAAAGGGTGCCAAAACGGGTCTCATTACTACAAAAGGATTTCGTGATGTCTTGGAAATCGCTCGTGGTAATCGTCCTGATTTATTTAATATTCGCTACAAAAAACCAGAGCCATTTATTGAGCGTTATTTGCGGAGGGAAGTGGATGAACGCCTTAATTATAAAGGAGAGGTTCAAACAGCTTTAAACCGCGAACAGGTTAAAACAGCAATCGAATATTTTAAGTGTGAGCAGGTAGAGGCAATCGCAGTCACCTACTTACATTCCTATGTGAATCCAGAACATGAAATGGAGACAGTCAAGTTGATCAAGGAGTTATGGCCAGAGGTTGCCGTGTCAGCATCGCATGAAGTAACGAAGGAGTGGAGGGAATACGAGAGAACGAATACGACCGCTTTAAATGCATATGTCCAGCCAACAGCAACATCATACATTAATAAATTACATCGCAAATTGACGGAATTTAATACGAATAGTAACAACTTTATTATGCAATCGAATGGCGGAACTACGACTTTTGACGAAGCAAAAAAAACACCGATTAATATGGTGGAATCTGGACCTGTTGCAGGAATATATGGCGCTGCTGTGCTGGGAGAGATTATAGGAGAAAAAAATGTAATAGCTTTTGATATTGGTGGTACCACGGCTAAATGCTCACTCATCGAAAATGGCGAAGTGAAAGTATCTACCAATTATTATATCGAACGAAATGATCGTACTGCAGGGTATCCGATTAAAGCACCGGTAGTGGATATCGTGGAAATCGGAAATGGAGGAGGCTCCATTGCTTGGATGGACGAGGCCGGTTCACTAAAAGTCGGACCTGAATCAGCTGGAGCTCTGCCTGGACCCGTTTGTTATGGACAGGGGGGGACAGAACCAACTACAACAGATGCGAATGTATTAACAGGACGTCTTTCTCCGGAAAATTTTGACTTTCCAGTTGATATGGAAGCTGTACAAAAGGTTATGGAAGAAAAAATCGCCAATCCTTTAATGATGACGGCTGAGGAAGCAGCATTAGGAATTATTCGTATAGCAAATTCTAATATGTTAAATGCATTAAAGTTAATTTCCATTCGAAAGGGGCACAATCCACAAGATTTTACATTAGTAGCTTTTGGAGGCGGTGGTTCCATGCATGCAACAGCGCTGGCAAAAGAGCTAGGTGTCAAAAAAGTAGTCATTCCAATAGCATCACCAGTGTTTTCAGCTTGGGGGATGTTAATGACTGATCTCCGTCACGACTATATTAAAACGTATATTAAACGAATAAATAAGTTAGACCTACAAGCGTTGCATCAAGAATGGCATATAATGGAGCAGTCGGCTTATGATCAATTTGCTAATGAAGGAATTCCGAAAAATGATGTACTATTTCATCGCTTTGCAGATATGCGTTACCTTGGCCAGGAGCACACTGTCAAAGTCCCAGTTCCAGCTGGTAATTGGTCGGAAAAGGATGTCAAGAAGATTATTGATGCATTCCATAAGTTACATGAGCAGAACTATACCTTCCAATTACCAGATACAGAAATTGAAATGGTTAATTTGCATGTTACTGCTTTTGGAAAAGTAGCCAAGCCTTCTATAAAGAAAATAAAGCGTCATACATCATTACAAGAAGCAAAAATAGAAACAAGAGATGTCTATTTTGAAGATCCCAAGGGCTGGAAGAAAACCGATGTGTACCAGCGTGAAAAACTGCCTATTAACAACCCGATATATGGACCAGCTATTGTCGAAGAAAAAGCGGCGGTTACGGTAGTTTATCAAGGACAATCCTTAACGGTAGATGATTATGGGAATTTAATAATAGAAACGGGGGCGAAGTAAATGTTATCTAATGAAACAAAAATAGATCCATTTACATTGGAAATCGTCAAAGATTCTTTGCTAGCTACTGGAGATGAAATGTTTATCGCCTTAGCCAAAACCTCTATGAGTCCGATTATCTATGAGGTTTTAGATTATGCTAGTGGATTGACGGATGCAAAAGGACAATTGCTTACTCAAGGGAATGGAGTAACTGGCTTTATAGGAATGCTTTCCTTTATGGTTAAACAAACGGTAGAGAAATACGGGGAGACTGGTAATCTGCATCCGGGGGATATTATTATTGTCAATGATCCATATGGTGGTGGAGGTTCCCATCTATCTGATGTAGGCTTAGTTATGCCAATTTTCTATGACGGGGAGGTAATTGCTTTTTCGGCAAATAAAGCGCATTGGACAGAAGTGGGAGGAAAGGATCCGGGATCATTCACCAATGATTCGAGAGATATTTTTCAAGAGGGTTTACAGTTCCCTTCATTGAAACTATTTGATGCTGGGAAATTAAATGAACCACTGGTTGAAATGATAAAGGCGAATGTGCGATTTCCTGATCTATCATTAGGAGATATGTGGGCTCAAGTAGCTGCCCTTAAAACCGGCGAGAAACGTGTTGTTGAATTATGTGAAAAGCATGGTAAAGAACTAATTGTTTCCGCTATTCGTAGCCAGTTGGATCACGGTGAAACGATCTCAAGACAAGAGCTCACCAAATTGCCGAAGGGGACCTATACAGCAAGCGGTTATGTAGAAACAGATGGAATTGGAAATGGACCATTTCCGATTCAAGTAAAGGTTACAATCACGGAGGATGCGTTTACTTGTGACTTCAGGGGTAGCAGTCCTCAAGTTCCAGGTCCGGTCAATTGCTCGTTTACTGGACTAGCGTCAGCGGTAAGAACCATTTTTTTAGCTATAACAAATCCAGATCAAAATGTGAATGATGGGGTTTTTCGTCCATTAGAAATAATTGTAGATGATAAGTCGATTATGTCAGCAGAAAGACCAGCTCCTACTTCTAATTATTTTGAGACAATGCTAGGTTGTACAGATTTAATTTGGAAAGCCTTAGCTCCACACATACCTGATAAATTAGCAGCAGCTCATTTATTATCTGTATGTGCTGTTACTTTAACTGGAAAGCATCATGACACGGAGGAACCATTTTTGATTGTAGAACCTTCTGTTGGTGGCTGGGGGGGAGCTGAAGGACAGGATGGTGCAAGCGGACAGTTCTGTGTGTTAGATGGTGAGACATATAATGTCCCGGTCGAGGTCGCGGAAACAAGATACGGTGTCATGATTGATGAATATAGTTTACGTATTGATGGATCTGGGGCTGGACAATATATCGGCGGTAAGGGTGTTATTCGATCATATAGAGCATTAACAGATGAGCAATCAGCTACGGTCACATTTGGACGTAATAAGTATCGGCTATGGGGGATAAATGGTGGACAAGATGGATCATTAAATGAGTTTTATATCCATAAAGCGAACGGAGATATCGATGGACCTTTTGGTGTTTACCCGCGCTATCAACTTCAGAAAAATGACGTGTTAAAACTAATGACTGCTACTGGTGGTGGATATGGTGACCCAATGAAACGGCCAGCTGAACAAGTTGTTCGTGATGTGAAAAATGAATATTACACCGTGGAAGAGGCAGAGCATGTATTTGGAGTTAGCATTGACCCTCAAACGTTTGATTATAAAGAATCAGCAAACAGAAGATAGCTGGAAGGCGGAGTAGATATGAAAATAAAAGAAGATGGTCTCAAAAAATTAGGATTAACGACTTTATTTACAAACAAAGAAAAAACTGTGAAGTTTGGCACAGCTATTATTGCACCTGGTGAACGGGTACCTGTAGTGGGTGTTTCCTCTCATTTTGAACATGAATATTCCGTTATTGTAAAAGGAAAAATAGCTGGTGAAAGTGGCGGGGAAGCCTTTGAAGTTGGAGAATCTGCTGCAACTTTCATCCCAGCAGGTGAGGAGCATTGGGCAATAAATAATAGTGATGCTCCCTGTGAAATAGTCTGGTTACTTGTAAATGAACAGTAAAAGGAAAGTAAACAATAAGTAGAAAGGAAAGCATCTTTTCTACTATTGTTTTACAGATTTTTTTCAGAATATTGAATTATTAGGGGTGGATACAATTGAATGAGAAAAAAGGGAAAGCAATAGAACAAGATAATGCTCTACAAGCAGTTCCAATCGATCAACGTCAGCATTGGATGACTCCAGCAATGATATTTGGTGGTCTTGAATTTACGATACCAGTATTAATGGTCGGAGCTACACTTGCGGGTAGCTTTGGACTTGGGGAAACCTTCTTTATTCTTTTAGTAGCTCTATTTGGTATACAATGGATAGGAAATGCATTACAAGGTTATATTGGTGCAAAAACAGGACGTTCCTCATCTGTTATAGCCCGAACTAGTTTTGGTGCGATGCAAGCAAGGTTTATTGTAGGTTTAACTATTTTTGTAGTCTCGCTTGGATGGTGGGCCGTACAGACATCTGTGGCAGGTAATGCGATATCTGCGATGTTTGGAATTGATTACACCACACAATGGGGGCTATGGGCATGTATAACGGCGATAGCGGGTTTGCTTTTTGCTATACCCTCTATTATTGGGTATAGTTCCATGAAATGGACAGATTATATTGCTGTTCCTGCTGGACTTCTTCTAATTGGAGCGGGAATTTATTTTGCATTAAGAAATACAGGGTGGGAAACAATCTCCAATTGGAATCCAGCCCCTTCGATGGGGATATTTGCAGCTATTAGTTTAGTTATTGGTGTAAATGTATCTCAGTGGGTTATTGCTTCAGATTATACACGATATGCTAAACCAACAATAAAGGATAATGCACTTATTCCTGCAGGTATTGCCATCATAGGCCTTCCGCTATTTATTGTAGGAGCTGTTATGTCTGTTGGAGTTGGGGAAGCAGATATTGTTAATGTAATGTTGAATCTAGGGTTTCCAGTGTGGGGATTTTTAATCCTCTGGTTTGCCACATGGACGAGTCAATTGGTTAACAATTATAGTATGGGATTAGCATTGTCTAATATGTTAAATGTGAATTCCAATAAGGGAAGAGCGTTGCTCACCTTTGCTGGTACAGTCGTTGCTATTATCATATCATTAGCGGGTATCCTTGATTATTTTATGGACTTTTTATATTTAACTGCATTAGTGTACCCAGCAATTGCGGGTGTAATAATGGTAGACTTCTTTTTTATCCGTAAACGTACGTGGACAGATCATCAAGGCTGGAACTGGATGGCTACTATTGCTTTAGTGGTAGGTACAATGCTAGGTTATTTGACACAGTATGTAACTACTTTTGGTCTTCCTGCTGTTCAGTCACTAATTGCTTCAGGCTTCGTCTACTATATTTCAATGAAAATGAAAGCAAAGGTAGCACCTGACCATTTTACAAGCCTTGCTACATGTGGCTACGAAGAGAGCAATTACAATGAAACTGTAAGTAAGTAACAAAAGGGCTTGATTCATTCTGTGAATCAGCCCTTTTTTATTAAATGATAGGGGAGCGAATCAATGGAACGAACCTCCATTGTTCTATAAGGTAGTGATTACTTTAACGACTGCCATTTCTTTACCAAACCTTTCACCATTATCAATAAATCCTAACTAGCGTAGAGGGGATGAGCGCTAGTATTGAGTCATTCACATGCTATATTTTGATAAGTATTTCTTTTCTTTAATTTATACCTTAATCCTTATAAACATCCATTACCTTAAATGTTTGACAGACTAGTAATAAGTCGGGGGTAAAAGTAAGGCCGTACTGACTTAATTCCCAAGTGAAAAATTTGACATGCTCACGATACCAATAATCATAGCTTAAATCTCCTTCGCCCTCAGATCTTGCAAAATCACTTGATACTTCATTCATTTTTATAAAATCGATCTTTGTATATTTTATAATTGCTAATGGATTATTATCACCGTCTAATACAATATCATACTGACCAACTTTTGGAATTTCTTCTCCTTCCAGTTCATAAACACAATGAGCAGCGCATGTTCCAGTTTTGATTCCATTAACGACTAAACTTCCTAATTCATCTCCCATTTCTTTGGTACCATCCCCAAACATCCATGCTTCTGGAAGGTTCATGTTTAAATCATTCTCTTTAGCGTACATATTCCAATATTTTTTAATCTTATTATTAAACATTAATTATTCCCCTTTAGTAGTAAATGCGATAAAACAAAGTGACCATAACCTATTGTCTGTTATTTTGGGAAAACATGTATTACTATTAAATGACCTACATATTAGAAAAGATGTTACAATTATTTAACTGCATTGTTCCTTAAAAACATATAGAATGATGCACCGAAGATTGTAATATACCCAATTATACTCCAAACGTCGGGAATTTGATCGAATAAAACAATGCTGATGAACGCCGAATAAATTACTGTAGAATAGAAGAATATGGATATTTCTTTTGCAGGAGCATATTTATATGCAATCGTAATACCGAATTGACCAACAGTTGCAAATACACCAGCTGCTAGTAGATATGTCCATTGTTGCAGGCTCATTGATTCATAAAAAACAAGCACGAATGGCAGCAATATCATTGTCGTGAAGAATGAAAAATAAAAAACGACTGTATAAAACTGTTCTTTACTTCCTAATACGCGTAATACGGTGTATGCTCCTGCGGCAAACACAGCTGAAAGAAAACCGGCGAGATAAGGTATCGTATCTACCGAGAATGCTGGTTTAATAATAAATAAAGTTCCGATAAAGGCAATAATTATAGCAACAATTTGAAAAGTACATGTTCTTTCTTTTAAAAAGATTGCTGCAAATATAATAGTAAGAAATGGACTTAACTTGTTTAGCATATCTGCATCAGATAGAACAAGATGGTCAATAGCATAGAAATATAAAATAATACCAATTGCTCCTAAACTAGATCGTAGCAAGAGAATTTTTTGATTCTCTTTTTTACCAAATAAACGTTCCTTATAATGTTTGACGAATCCAAATGCAATAATCATGGAAATAGCATTTCGAAAGAACGTTTTTTGAACAGTTGGTACATCACCTGATAGCTTAACAAAAGCTGCCATCATAGAAAAACCAAATGCAGATAAAAGTAGTAAGATAATTCCTTTATTTCGATTGCTCATGGTGTCCTCCAATCATGTTGAATGGCAGTTATACTTTTATAGTTGGCCTCAACACCGTAATATTTTGTCATAAAGTCTATGTGTTGTCTACTAAAGTATTTTATCTATATAAAAAGGGGGATAATGATGGATGGAAAAAGAAATGGTTGGTTATTGTGCGATATGCCAAAAGCCTATTTACTGTAATGGTGGATTTTTAGAAGGAAACATAGGGGATGATAAGGTACTTCGATGCCTTGCTTGTACAAATGAGGATGAAGTTTGTTTCTAACCAGTAATTATAAACACACATATCTCTCTCGTTTAATCGTGTTTATATTTAAACGAGGTGTATGTATTGTTCAACTATGTTTCTTTATAATACCTGTAATTCGCGAGTAAATGATGTTAATACTTCGACCTTGATCCTAACCGATTAACTGCCCCCCAGGTGGTGATGCTATTTTATGTAAGGATTTTCTTCATCAAAAATAGGTATCATATGCGCAATGATGGATGCACTTCAATTCGTCTTCCCTAATGCTACATATGTTGATATTCAAGAAGCTATTAATAAACAGCGACTTAAGAAATTAAAAGTGAAATTTTCTATTTGCAAGAGTTGATCATACTATTTAGCAATTACAGGTACTACCACTAACGACATCAAGTATGTCTTTAATCAGTTTTTAAACGTTTCCCTTGATGTTAAAATTCCTTAACTATCCTTGAAATATCTCTAAATCCCACTAGCCACTCCGAATCCAAATAATGAATATAATATTCTAAGATAGTCATAATAAAACAGTAGGTAAGGGGGATGAGTTTATTGATATGAAATTGTTAAGATATTCTTTACTTTTCTATATTACTTTATTAACAATAATTATATTTTGTAGAGTTTCTATTGCAGATGTATCTAACTATCCATTGCAAATAAATTATCCGAACATAATGATGTATCAAGGGAAAACTCACCAAAAGGTTATTGCATTAACCTTTGATGATGGCCCTGATCAACAGTATACCCCGAAAATTTTAGATATATTAAAAAGGGAAGGGGTTCCGGCAACCTTTTTCTTAATGGGTGCACGTGTTTCAAAGTATCCTAATGTGGCAAGGAGAATTGTTGAAGATGGTCATAGTGTTGGTAACCATTCATTTTGGCATCCTCAATTGACAAAGACTAGTGTTAATCGGATGAAATGGGAAATTAAGAGTACAGAAAAACAAATATTATTAGCTACGGGAGTAAGTTCGACACTCTTCAGAGCACCATATGGAGATATAAGTGAAAAATTTGTACAAGAGCTCGGTAATATGGGATATAAAGGCATTGGCTGGTCTATTGATACGGAGGATTGGAAGGAACTTTCAAACACAGACATTTCTCAAACTGTGCTTAACTTAGCTCATCCAGGAGCTATAGTACTTATGCATAGTGCTGGACATAGTTCGCAGGACCTAACGGGAACAGTCGAATCACTAAAAAATATGATAACAATTCTTAAGCGGAGAGGATATCGTTTTGTAACAATTCCTGAACTGTGGAATCTTAATAACTAATGTATATTACCATGTAGTTTGTCATCAAATGAAGTACCCACTTAGTAATGTAATAACATATCCGTAGTTCTATGTAGATGATTTTTAAAAAAATGAGTGAAATATTTCCTCTATACACTCAGATTTACAACGCTAAGCACAATCTTAAGGACAATTTTAATCGGTTTACTTTGATGGGAACATATCATATATGTTCTTTATCTTATTTTCTTTTGCCCCCTCTGTAATTAATTAGCGATGCTAACCTTATATTTAAACTTAAAACTGCCTATCTATTAAATATTAGACGATCATTCAAAATAGAATCATAATCGTTTTCAAAAGTACCCTTGGACAGGCATGAATTACAGGGAAGTACATCAATAGTAAGGAATATTCGCTCACGCTATCCATGCTTTCATGACCACTACTCTAAACTACCTTCTTATCCCCTATGGAATAGCTGGCTGCATAAAACCTAAATTTGCTCTCATAATTTGTGTAAAAAATATTAACTTTTTTTTACATGTTTTCAACAAATTATGACATTAATTGCATTTTACCTGTGTTACTTTGTACATGAAATAGGTTTATTACTATCTAGAAGGAGGATAGAAAGTACAAGAAGTTCGATGGTAAGTAGTAAGTAAACGAAGAAATTCATATGTTCTCATTATCGACTTTTTGTACAACCTCTTTGAAGGAGGGGATCTATGAATAAGATATCAAGATAAGTACAGGTAGGTGTAGTTGGTAATTTATTTTTTAATATGAATGGGAGGAATAGTTTAATGAAAAAAAAGCTAATAACAGGAGTCTTAACATTAAGTTTATTTATTGGAGGTACTGCTACAACATCTGTCCTTGCCGGTGCTGATGATATTGAAACGCAAACAGCTGTCCAGACTGAATTAGCTTCTAACAATGAAGTGTCTCCTGAAGCAACTCCAGCAGCTGCAGGAGCTTATGCAATGCAAGCTTCGCGTGTTGCAGCAACAGCTTTTGTTGGAGGGTTTACAGCTAAAGCCGGTGCTGATGCATATGATGCATTAGGAGGCAGTGCAATGAATGCAAGCCCGACTGGTTATGAAAATATTAAAGTGGTTTTTGATCAATAAATATTTACATTAAATAAAAGGCGATTGTCCCAAAACATGGGACAATCGTCCAATAGATAGAGGTGATATTATGTTGAAAAAAATTATTATAATATTTTCTATTATTTTGTTTTCCATACATTTTTTATTTACCGCTATTTATTTAGCCCCTTTTAATCCTGTAAAAGCAAAATTCGGATTTATAATAAATGGATATATGGAACCTTTGTTTTCACAGAACTGGAGATTATTTGCTCCCAATCCAGCAAGTACGAACAACCAATTCCTAGTACGTGCAGAATTGGCTAATGGAGAGACAACAGAATGGATTAATTTAACGTCTTTTATGATTGAAAAGAACTATAAAAATCGTTTTACACCTTATAATCGTTTAGTTAGAATTCAGCGAGGCGCTTTTACTGCCCTTCATCAAAAAGATGACATAACCATGAAGCTATCTGAAAAAGTAGAAGAAAAAAAATTAAATAAGGAAGATTTTGACTATATTCTGGATAATGAAATGATAAAAGAGCAAAGAGAAGATGGGATTGACATATTAAATCGTTATGCTCAATCTTACGTAAGCAGTTTATATCCTGGAGAAGATATAGCACGTACACAATTAATCGTTAGACAAACAGAGGCTACACCTTATTCGGAACAGAGCAATCCAACCTTTAAAAATAAAACAAATATACATGAATTTGAATGGCGAGAATTCGAAAAAGTTTCTCCTGTGTTTTAATGCATTTTCAACAGTTATCTATCGCCAGAGGTACCCGGGTAATCTGAGTAAGAGAACACGTCACATAAAAGATGTGATGTGATTAATTAATTCTAACTATTTTAAATCACGTCATTTTCATTCGTAAGGGCTTTTTATGGATATGCTTTAAATATTATAAAATTAAACCAAACATTTACTCAAAGGAGGATGCCAAGTTTTGAATAAAATTTATGAGAAGCTATCTACACAAAAACATATGTTAATGGGAACCAGTTTAATTAGAATTGCTTTTGGTCTATTAATCTTATATTTCTATTTTATTCATTATGGGCAACGAAGATTTCTGTGGGGACCAAATGGGATGCAGGATCATGAAACTTTAACAAAACAACTGTTTACCACTAATAATTTTTCTATCTATCAATTAAATGATTCCTTACTGTACTTTGAAATCATTTTTCATATCGGTGTTGTAATCGCTTTTTTCTTTACTATTGGATTCATGGGAAGACTAACAGCTATCTTAAACTTCATTTTTATTTGGTCTCTTCAACATGCAAATGTTTTAATTCTAGATGGTGGAGACAATGTAATGAGGATTATTCTATTTTATTTGTTATTTGCAAATACTACAGCATTTTTTTCAGTGGATGGTTATAGAAGAAAACAGAAAGTTTCCAGTATTACCCTGTCACCGTCTTTATTCAATGCATTTCATAATTTAGCTGTTCTTGCTTCCATTATACAAGTCTCCTTTATGTATTTAACATCTGGTATGCACAAGATCATGGGAGAAGTTTGGCAAAACGGTACAGCACTTTACTATATCTTACAAGTAGACGAATACACCCATCCGTTTTTTAAGGAGTTAATTATATCATCCGACTTTTTATTACTGATTGGTGCATATGGAGCTATTTTTGCGCAAATAACATATCCATTTTTATTATTCAATCGCTACACTAGATATATTGCCATCTTTAATATTATCGCTATGCATATAGGCATTGCGATAGTGATGGGATTGTTTACTTTTTCTGCGACAATGATTTCCATACAACTTGTTTTACTGAAAAATGAAGAGTATGAACGAGCATACACAGCTGTGAAAAGATTATTATCCAAATTAAGGCTCAGAAAGGGGAAGCAATATGAAGTTGAACAGATCGAACAAGTCTAAAGAAAAGAATCGTGTCCTTGTTTTTTATGATACTTGGTGCCCTGTTTGCACAAGAAGCATGAAAATACTAGCAAAAATGGATTGTTTCCGTCGTCTTCAATATGAGTCTACTAGAAATATAGCTGTTTTAAATGAATACGGCTTAGAATATGAAAAAGTGGAAAAACGAATGCACACCATTATCATAATAAATGGTGTAATAGAAGAAGGAATAGATAGTATATTACGTATAGCTAAACAAGTCCCATTTTTATGGCCCGCGGTCCCCTTGCTTAAACTGTTTATTTGGGTGGGGGTGGGGTCTAGGTTATATGACTGGTTGGCAAGTAAGCGAAAAATACTTCCAGTTGGAGGATGTGAAGGTGATTCTTGTAGGATCCATGATAAAAGTTAATCGATATTGATATAAAAATAAGTAAAAAGCAGGTGAAACTTTGAAAAATAAGGTAACCTATACTTTTCAATATTTTAATTCTACTTCTGCTAATGTATACCTATGGCTAGCATCTCCACCAGAGACGAGGTATCAGAAAATAATAAACGAGCAGAAATCATTACCCGTTCAAGAAAATGAAGATATGATTGGTAATCAGATTAGTTTCTATAAAATTGAATCTGGTGAAACAATGAAAGCATCTTACGAGATAGAGCTGTTAAGCAAAACAGAAGATATTCTGCCAGAATTGACCCAAGAAGAAAAAAATTTCTTTTTAAGGTCGACACCTATGGTTTGTGTAAACGAAGAAGTAAGGCACATCGCTTTCAATGTCATTAGAAGTGAAACAAATCCAAAAGAACAAACAAAATTACTGTTTTTTTATATCGTCAAGCATTATAACTATAAATTTCCTCCAAAAGCTAGGGGGGTTACACATTTCCTCAAAGATAAGAACGGAGATTGTGGTGAATTTTCTTTTCTATATGCAGCCCTTTGTCGTGCTATTGGTATCCCTTGCCGTGTAATGGTAGGGGCGTTTACAGGTGGAAAACATCAGCCGCATGTATGGAATGAAATTTACTTGGAACAAGAAGGTTGGATACCAGTTGATACAAGTATGGCTGCTACAGTAAAAAAACAGTTCTGGAGATACATTTTCTCTCCTATTCAAACTTTATCTTGGAAAGCGTACTATGGGAAAACAGAGAATCAGCGAATTACTTTTTCCATTGACACAGAACATACCCCGACTTCCGCTTATCCAAAAGTATCTGTACAGAATAGGAATATCTACAACACGTTTGATATAGCGGGAAAGTCATTTATTTGGGGGAAAGATTTAGTGCAACAAAAAATACCATATCTCCAGCCTATTTATTTCTATTATGAAGATGAACAACCATTAAAAGATAGGACGGAGCATTATGTTGGTTTGTGGAGCGTTCATGAAACTGGAAATAAAAAATTAATACTACTACTTAGATCCGTGTTCGGATATAGTGCTTTCCTATTAGCAATGTTCTATTTTGTCACCAAATGGGAACCTTTAAGTATTCTGTTTCCAGTACCTGCGTTTCTGTTCTGTCTATCTTTTGTTATAAGAAAAGAGCGAGTGTTATTCTTCTCGATAGCTACCATTTTTTTTGGTATTATTTTGCTAATGGTAAGTATAGGAGCAATATCTACTATTCTATAATTCCTTTTGTTCACTATTGTCCACCTCCATATTTTTTGAAATGCTATAAAGTTTTAAACTTATACGTACTGGGAAATGAATAAAAAGAATTTTATAGAAAGGAGTTTTTTCTTGAATAAAATGACTCCGGCAGCGATAAATTGCACGCAGAAAAAGCATGCTTCTTTTTAAAGGCGTCTCGCATATTCAGTGGCTATATTATTTTTATTCTAATCAAAAAGCTTGTAGAGACTAGGATTTCTACAAGCTAAAGCATGTCCAATAAGGGACACGCTCAGAAAATACGCTGCATGTTACGCCGTCATCTTCGACGTCACGCCAAACAGAGTATCATTCCGTAATTTTCTTAACGTAATGAATGAAGAAAGTGAGCGACGCCATCTTCTGTATTAGGCAAAGTAACTACTTGACACGAGTTTTTAATTTTCTGAGGAGCATTCCCCATTGCTGCACTTTTACCAGCGATTTCCAACATCGATAAATCGTTAAAACTATCACCGATGGCCGCTGTTTCTGATAGCTCAATTCTAAATTCCTCTGCTAGCATGCTTAATGCATTTCCTTTGGAAGCATCAATGTGCTCTAATTCAAAGTTATGCTCTGCTGAAGAAACAATCGATAAATTGGTTAGATTTTTAAAGTGGTTTCTTCCTTTTTCCAACTTTACTTTATTGAACGAAAATGCAAGAACATTATAAACATCCAAATCCTGACCAATGAAGTCTCGGTAGGAACGTATAAATGAAAAGCCAGTTTGACTAAACTGCTTATTTGCAGCATCGGATAACTGATCTACATTAATTTCTGGGTTCGCACTTTTCATTCTATCTATTTCGATTGCTAGTAATTCTCTGCCATGCTGTGGTGTGTAGATGGCATGATTACTAAATACTTCATAATAATAGTCCTCTTTTTCAAGCCAGTTCAGTATGTTGACTGCATCCTGTTTTTGAATTGCTTTTGATCGGTATAATTTACCATCTGGGCTGTGTATGGTTGCTCCATTCGCTCCAATAATCCACGTGTTAATACCCGTGTCTTTAAAAAGTGTTTGAACATCAAAGTGCGCACGCCCAGTAGCGATAACGACTTCTATCCCTTTCGACTGAGCAGAAGTTATCGCTTCGAGGTTTTTTATACTTATCTTGTTGTTTTCGTTTAGCAAGGTTCCATCCAAATCAATGGCGATTAATTTTGTCATGTTAGTCATCTCCTATTTCATGCAAATCTGTGGTTAATAGCTCTACATTATGCTTAGTTAGTAACTCTCTAAACGCTTGTGAAGGAGTTCGATCGGTTATTAATAAATCGATATCACGTATCTCAGCAAAGCGGAAAAAATCTGATTTTCCTAACTTCGTACTATCGGCTAAAACAATAACTTGCTTTGCCTGTTGCATCATTTTTCTTTTTACAATCCCATCTTCTTCATGAGCGACGGTTAATCCATGTTCAGATATTCCTACTACACCAATAAACGCTTTATCAACAAGGTATTCTGAAAGTTTACTAATGACTGATGGACCATATAAATAACGGTGATCCTTTTCCAAGGTTCCTCCAAGTAGTTGAATATTCATTTCAGATTTAGTAGATAATAGATCTGCCTGATTAATTGAATTTGTAATGATTGTACAGTCAATATTATTGAGCTGCTCAGCACAGGATTGAACAGTTGTTGATGCGTCTAAAATGATTCTGTCTCTTGGGTAAATGAGCATAGCCGCTTTTTTTCCAATACTTTTTTTTTCAATAGACACCATCGTTAAGCGATTGGAATAGCTTTTTACTTCATTATGATATGCTGGGAGAATAGCGCCTCCTCGTGTACGGATAATCGCTTGTTCTTCTTCCAATTTGACAAGATCTCTTCTGGCTGTGTCTCTGGAAACGGCAAACAAGGAACAGATTTGCTCAACAGATATCCTATTATTAAGTTGAAGAAACTCCAGTATGCCAATCAATCTTTCTTCTTGATACAAACAGATCCGCCTCCATCATTCTGTGCTTTGTTTTCATTATACTATAAATATAAGTAATTGTAATTATTTATAAGTTTTTTTAAGTGAAATTAATGCTTTCGCCAAGCAGGATAATGACAATGATTTGCCGAACGAATAAATAAAAGGAGGGGTTTGGTTTGCGTAGATTTGGATTAATTACAAAGTTTACTGCTTTTCGTGGAAGGCAGGAATACTTAGCGGAAATACTTGTAAATGCAGGAGATGAAATGGAAGAATTAGAGGAGTGTCAGTTCTATATAGTTAACTTAGCAAATGAAAGGGATACAGATATCTATGTTTATGAATTGTGGGAAAGTCAGGAAGCACATCAGGATTCGTTAACTTTGAACGTAACACAAGCACTCGTTCAAAAAGCTAAGCCTTATATAAACAGTGTAGAAAGGATATGCACGCTAACACCAGTTAGAGGTAAAGAAGGTATTTAAATAACATAGGCTGTCGTAAAACGATTGACGTTCATGCAACAACTGGAAGAGCTACAAAAGCTATTTACTTATGAGGAGTGTGAACCGTTGTTGTATGGAAAATATATGTTCTCCAATAGCGATGGGAAAAAAGTATTTTAATCGGAGAAATAACGAATAAATAGATTGATAGTTCGTGTAACGAAGCTGATCTGGAGTTACCGTGGGTCGCCGGTGAGCCTCTTCGTGCTGACACAGCTTTAAGTCGCAGATGTGTATCCACTCACAGGATAAGGGAAACTTCGGTAGCGATACAACCCACGTAGAAAAACATTTTTCTTAATCAAGGAGTTTTCGTATTTTCCGAAGATAATGTAGTGTGTTGCAGGTCTTTAGAAAAGACCAGCTTAGTTATCTTCATGCCTCGATCTAATCAGACATTTTGTTTATCATTTGTAGGATTTCTTTTAGAATTTCATTTCTCTGCCTTTGAATTTGAATTATTTGGGTCAGAAACCAAATGACAAATACGATAAAACCTAAATAAAATAATGGTGGTATAAATCCAAATAATGAAATAAATGAATCATGCACTTTTGTTCATCCTTTCTTACTTATTCACTATGTTATTCGACAAGAAATGGCAATTATCCTTCAAAGATAGCTAAAGATAGTAGATAGGTTAAAGGCGGATCTATTTAAACCTGCAAAGGGTCTACTTCTATACTTCTACCAATTTAAATTGATTATAGAGAGAGGTTCCAGCTTCTAATAAGAAAAAATATGGAGTAAGCTTATTAAGGTATTATATATATCTTATTGTTATACTATAATTAGTGATCAATGAGGGAGTAATGTAGAAAAATTATTTGTAAATATAGAATAGTAAGGAATGATCAATTGGCACAAACACATGTTTTTTCAAAAGGTGAGGAAATAGCCAATGCGATAACGCATGGGATAGGAGCATTAGGGAGTATTGCAGGATTGATTGTACTAATTGTATATTCATCCTTGTACGGGACAGCGTGGCATGTTGTTAGCTTTACGATATTCGGTACAACGATGGTAATTCTCTATTTATCATCAACGCTGGTACACGCATTTCCGCCAGGTAAGGCGAAAGATCTATTTGAAATCTTTGATCATTCGTCCATTTATCTATTTATTGCTGGGACATATACACCGTTTACTTTTCTTGTTATACAAGGTGCATTAGGATGGACAATGTTTGGTATTATTTGGGGACTTGCAATTGCCGGAACCGTATTTAAAGCGTACTTTGTGAAAAAATATCTGATAACCTCAACGATACTTTATATTGCAATGGGCTGGATGGTTACATTAGGATGGGATCAGATTGTTAATAATCTACATCCTAATGGTGTGACACTGCTTGTGATCGGTGGTCTCTGTTACACGTTTGGAGCTATTTTCTATGTATGGCGAGGTTTTCGTTATCACCATGCAGTGTGGCATCTGTTTGTTATAGCTGGGACAGCTACACACTTTTTTTGTGTATTGTTGTATGTATCCCGCATATAACTGGCATTTTAATTATACACGAAATAGAGTGGGAAATATTGTGAAGCAAAGAGTCGATAAATAGTTTAAATAATGTTTCTAAAGGGCGGGGAAGAATAATAGTATAAAGTAGAGGATGAGAATGAAAACAAATTCTTATTTGTATATAAATGTATCCCGCATATAACTGACAGTAAGCCCCCATTTCAGCAAAAAAGTGAAACCAATATGGTTAAATGGTGGACGACTGCCAGTAAATGTCCGATTGGTTTAAGGGCCTTTAGGTCATACCCTTGTGGCACTACCAATCCGTGGGGAAAAACAAAACCCCACGGATAGAAGTTTTACTTTATGCGAGGTATGTAAGGAGTCTTCTTCATGGCTATTATTAGAGTACTTCAGAAGTTGGTAAATCGATATTTTACCTTCAAGGTCTATGATTTGTCTGCGCAAATGGCCTATTATTTTCTGCTTTCTATTTTCCCGTTTCTTTTAGTCATTTATTCGCTGCTTCCATATTTACCTATAAGCGAAGATTATATTATTGAACTTGTGCGTCCATTTGCCCCAGAAGGTACATATAGCTTAATCGAAAATACGATATCGAATATTTTAGCGAATCAACAGATGGCTTTTTTCAGTTTTCTGATCAGTATCTGGCTTTCTTCTATGGGTGTGCAATGCTTGAAACGAATTCTTAATGAAATTTATGGTATTCAAGCGAAGGAGAATTTTATTAAACAAGTTATCGAGGGTTTAGTATTAACACTTGGGTTAATGTTTGCTATTTTATTCACTGTAGTGATTCCGTTAGTGGATCGATTCATGCGACATTATTTACAGGATGTCCAGTTTATTGAGCGATTTCAAGGGTACTGGTTCTTGTTTCAATGGGGTGTCGGAAGCATATTTATAATGGTTTTCTTTATCGGATTGTATTATTTTGCTCCAAATATTAATCTCAAGGTGAGAAACGTGCTTCCAGGGGCAATCTTCTCAACGATTGGCTGGCAGATTGTTTCTATCGTTTTTTCATCATTTGTTAGCCAAAATAATTATACTGCTTTTTATGGTCAATTGGGTAGTATTGTTGTTCTAATGCTGTGGTTTTATTTTTCCGCCATGATCATTATTATGGGTGCATTATTGAATACAATCATCTTTCCTGTCACAACAGTTAAATAAAAATAAAATCAAACGTATAAATAACTAATTATGAAACTAAAAGGTGCTTCTCGTAGGAAAGACAGAGGAGCACCTTTTGGCTTGCTTTAAATTTTGTATTGTTTGTGCACTTATCCGTAGCAACACGCAGTTATCGTCTTATATCGTTGTTACAGAAGATTTTTTTGCAAACATCTTTCCTGTTCTTGCATCAGCTGGTTATATTTCAACAACTATACATGAATTGGCCATGCCATGAATAGCTATATAGTAAGATGTATACAGCATAAACATTCACTAAGACCTAACAAAGCAGCTGTTGAATCTCTACATTAGGGGGAAGATGAATGATTGAATCGATATTAAAACTATTTACTAGCGAACAAAAAGCAGAGGCGATCTTAGCAAACCCGATGATAGAGCTTATCTTTATCGTTTTGTTTGTCACATTTATGGTCGCGCTTTTGGTACATTTGGCGTTGTTTAACAAGCTAAAGAAAATAAGGGATTTCTTAAAAGATACCAGTCAAATGGAGATAGAACCACTAGTTTCATTTAAACAACAATATGATAAGAAGCAGCAAGGAGAGGCTGTAAAAGCAGAAACATTCGTACAGGAGAAGTTTTCTAGTTGGCGTTTGTTTAATGTACCTGTGGTTAGTTTAATAAAAATAATTCAAATGACAGTTTCGATGTTTATTTTGATAGGGGTATTAGGAACATTTATAGGTTTAACGTCATCATTAAGTAGCATTAATATCGAAGGAAGTGATTTAGTCGAAGGGGTAGCGGGTGTTTTAGCAGGTATTGATGTTGCCTTTTATACGAGTATAGCAGGGATGGGCTTCTCACTGGTGATGACGGTATTGATTAAAGTACTCAATACGGAATTTATGCTCACAGATATTATGCTGATGACTGAATCAAAATTAGAAGAGAATGAACAGCACGGTATTAGTCAATTAATCCAAGTATCTGAAACCATTAATGAATCAATTCTAAGCTTGCAGGCAACGAACCAAGAGTCGTTACAAGGGATAGTAGCTGCATTTACTGGGTTTCAAGAATATACAACAGGACTTCAGCAGTCAGCAAAGGATTTAGCTTCATTTAATGATGGGCTCTCTGAAAATCTTCGTCATTTTCAACAACTTTTTGATTATATGAAGGATGTAACAGATGGGTTTTCTGAAGGAACTAAAAATCTGAATGAAAACTTCGAAGCATTATTTACGTATTTTAAGCGTATTGACGGCAGAAATGAACGAATGTTGAAAGCATTTGAAAATACGTATGAAAAGGTAAAAGAAGTTTCCCGTGCTCAATTAGATACACTCCAACAATTTGATAAATCGGTAGGTGATATGAAGCAATTTACTTCTGATCTGTTAGAAGAGCAAAGCTCGTTGCATACGATATTTGAAAGTATTAATGGTAAGTCCAAGGATTTAGTCGAGCGGATGGCCAGTCATAATAAGGAATTTAAGCAAGTCTTCGGCGAAGATCTTTCTACCAAGTTGACTGGGATTATGACACAGCTACGAGAGCTTTCTACAGGTTTTGATAAGATGGGGCATTCCATTGTGAAGCTCCCTGAAGCATTGGATGTTATTAATCAAACACAGGCAGAATATAAGCATTTATTGTCGGATCGTTTTACAGAACTAAAAGAATTTAATCAAACCTTCAATCAACATTTGAAGACACATTTAGCTGATTCGATGAATTTTGAGAAGCATATGCAGGAAGCTTCCAGCACATATGAACAATTGGGAATGAAAAATAACCAGTTAATTCAGGAAATGAATACGACCATTTCACAAATGAACCAAGCATTTCAACAACGAGAAAACCAGTTAGAGACAAGTGTAGGCGTCTTAAAGGATACGTTATCAACTTATGTGACAAATCTTGAAGGGTCACTTGGAAGTAAATTGGATAAAGTTGGTCAGGCGATTCGTGATTATATGCAAGGAGCAAATGATGGGATTCGCAAGGAATTTCAAGACCTACGTCGAACATCTGAAGCTAATGAACAGAGTCATGCCCGTTTAATTCAACAAACCTTGCAAGATCTTAACCGTGAGATTCAAATACTTAACCAACAGCTAACAGCTTTTGTACAGCGAACAACAACACCGAATAATCCGATAAGGTTGAGTCAGAATGAATACTAAATATCAACGATTATTTAAGCAGGATCAGGATGAAGGTCATTTCTGGCCATCTTTTACAGATTTACTGACAACCATTTTACTCTGCTTTATGCTAATTTTTATCTGTATGATGGTCATTAAATCATTACAGATTGAAGAAATGAAGGAAACACTAGATCAAATTATGGGAGTGCGTGCGAAATTGGTGAATGACTTAAAAGAAGAATTTAGCGGTTCAGAACTCGGGGTTGAAGTCGATGATAAGACAGGCGCCATTATTTTTAACACGGAAATTCTCTTTGAATACAACAAAGATGAATTAAAGCCAGAATCGTTTACTTTTTTAGATGAGTTCGTGCCAAAATACTTAGATATACTTTTGCAAAGTGGTTATGAACAATATATCGCGGAGATTATTATTGAAGGGCATACTGATCGAGATGGCACTTATTTATATAATCTAAAGCTTTCACAAGATAGGGCATATAGTGTTGCAGCATATATTTTAAGTGCGGATTTTCCATATAAGAATATTCAACAGCATTTAGAGGAAAAGCTGACCGTTAATAGCAAGTCATTTTCTGATGTTCGCACAGATGATAAGGGTGGATATAATGCGAAGAAATCTCGACGAGTTGAGTTCAAATTTCGATTAAAAGATGAGGAAATTCTGGAGAAGACAAGGGAGATTTTAGGTAAGTAAATGAAAAGAGAGTGAATGCGATGCATTAGTATTAAATTTAGAAATTAACAATATTGCATGCTTTTCGTCAATATGCTAATATATATAACAGCATATTCCTTTAAGATGGTCCAGAGAGACCAAAAAGGGTAGTGACGTGACTATTATAGTTATTAAAATAACCGTTCATGCCCTTTTCCTCTTCTGGATAAAGGGTATTTTATTTTATATTAACACTAAATAAGCTTCGGATGAAAACTCAACACCTTTAAACGAAGTCCAGTGAGGCTTGAAAGGAGACAAAAAATGAAATATCGTAACAAAGCAGTGGTAGCTTCCGTAACTGGTTTAACATTAGAAGGCATGGATATTATGTTCATTTCCTTTGCTATGTCTTTAATCGTTGCTGATTTTCAAATTGATTTAACTACGGGTGGATTTATATCATCTATTACAAATATAGGTATGCTTATCGGCGGCATAATCTTTGGTATATTAGCGGACAAGTTTGGTAGAGTACGTATTTTTACGTATACGATTTTCCTGTTTGCGATTGGTACGGCGCTAACTGGATTGGCAACTAACATTGAACAAGTATATATTTTCCGATTTATTGCAGGACTTGGGGCTGGCGGAGAATACGGTATTGGTATGGCGCTTGTCGCAGAAGCATGGCCGAAAAATAAGCAAGGGCGCGCTTCTTCTTATGTCAGTATTGGCGCTCAGTTCGGAGTTATTATAGCCGCTGTTTTAAGTTCTGTGCTCTTACCAATTTTTGGCTGGAGGGGCTTGTTTTTAGTTGGAATCATTCCAGTTATATTTGCTTATTTTGTTAGAAGAAATTTGCAAGAATCACCAGAATGGCTAGCAGCACAGAAGCAAAAACCGGCAATTCAAAAACAAGGTAAGCTAAAGCAACTGTTTCATTCGCCACGTGTTGCATTAACAACGATCGGCTTAGCTGTGATGGCAACTGTACAAATCGCTGGTTATAATGGTTTAATGATTTGGCTTCCAACGATGCTACAGCAATCTCAAGGATTATCTGTTTCAAGCTCAGCAATCTGGACAATCAGTACTGCTGTAGGAATGATTGCGGGGATGCTGACTTTTGGTAGGTTTATAGATAGATTTGGTTTAAAGGTTTCCTATGGTATTTTCCTCCTTGCTTCTGCGGCTGCTGTATTTATGTACGCATATGCAACTGGAAGTACTGGTGTACTCATCGGCGGAGCGATTGTTGGATTCTTTTCAAATGGGATGTTTGCTGGATATGGAGCCTTAATAAGCCGTTTCTATCGTGTTGATATTAGAAGTACGGCAACAAACACCATTTTTAATTTTGGGAGGGCCGTTGGTGGACTATCTCCAATTTTAGTAGGTTTTATTCTCGAACACGCCAGTATGTCATTAGCAATGACATACTTAGCAGCGCTATACTGCATCTCATTCATTGTCATGATGAGTCTGAAAATAGATAGAGGGAAAAATATCCATGACGATGAGGCAGTTGTATCAGAGGTTGTTTAATTAGTCAATAGGATTGGTTCCTGTTAGCAACAAGTCACAGTAGCCATCTAGCTGTTTATAATTTTGATAGTTTAATGAAACTTTACTATATTAACCATGTTATTCCGTCATAACAAAAATTCGGGAACAGCTACCTTTTACTTTTAGTATTGTAATGTGTACAGATGATAGATGATATAAAACCTAATCATATGCTAAAAAATAGACAAATGAATCCATTGAATCGCTAATGTATAGAAGAAGGCATTCCACACCATTTGCGCTATTCGCTTTGTCATACTAAATGGTATGATCCAGTATGTATACTTCGTGATCGAGGGGCAATCGCAGCTGTCTATCTAGTAGATTTCTCATTCATTCGTTGGAAATGATAGAAGTGAATGATCTATTTACTTCGGATAAGCAAAGGGTAGATAGATGGGATATTGTTGTTAATTTTACGAGAGTAATACATCATCGTAAGTAAAAATCCTATTCGCATTCAAGAACGGACAGAGATTTTACGATTCTTTTGTTACAGCTCTTAAAGGTTATTTTCACACAAGCATAGTTTGTGATTTTAAATACACTAATTAAAAAGCATGAGCCCGGTTACTATATCGTGCTCATGCCCAAACAGTTACCTAATGAAATAACTGTATCTAACTTTATGTGATCATTGCAAAATGCCGTTCTTTTTTTATATTGTTTATTTTTTATAAGTTAAGAAAGTATAAAATTAGTGCAATGACTGCGTTAAGCCAAGTAGTTATTTTGAAATGTTAGATGTATATTGGCAATGCTCCGACTAATTACTT
>NZ_CANMAB010000056.1:0-26928 GCF_947495635.1 uncultured Virgibacillus sp.
AAACCCCACGGAAAGGGAAGTGGGCAGCCGGAGTGGTGGTCAAGCAAGCAGTAGCTATTATTCCATAATAGCTACTATAGGAAGCGTAGATCTGAGCATTTAGTGATAAGGACTGAGCGAATTTTGCTCCGTTTTTTTACTGTTATTTATCTTCTTTTCAGACGAGAAATTGATGTCCTATCCTCAAGATTATATCCATTTTTGTATGAATGGAATCTGCTTTAGCTCCTCTTTTGTTATAAATCTTAATAGAAACAGAAATAATACGTATATACCTGTTAGTAACAACAATAATGAAATAAATATGATAATG
Organism: uncultured Virgibacillus sp.; assembly: GCF_947495635.1. Lineage (NCBI taxonomy): Bacteria > Bacillati > Bacillota > Bacilli > Caryophanales > Bacillaceae > Virgibacillus > uncultured Virgibacillus sp. The sequence continues at coordinate 314 of NZ_CANMAB010000056.1, forward strand.
CCTGGATTTATATTTTCATAAATACTTTTTATAATTTGCCCTACTCCCCACGTCATTGCTAAGAGAGCAATCATTTTTACAATATCCTTCCATGGTATGCCAAAACCTATTGCTTTATATAATGAACCGAGATGTAAAAGTGTGATAAGCACGACACTTAGTGCGATTGCAATAGCTACACCCATAATACCGAAGCTGGGATTGGAAGCCAGAAAGAATAAAGCAATGAATTTACAAGCATTTCCGATAAAACTGTTCCACATGGCTGGTCTTGCTAAATCTAAAGCTTGTAGTGCTGCTTGTAAAGGAGCTTGTATATAAAGTAAAATAAAAAATGGCGCCATTAGTAGAACGAATCTGCTTGCATCCCCACTTCCGTACATATATGTTAAAATAGGAACAGAAAAAAGTGATAGTACAATGGTTGCAATTGCGCCTGAAGCAAATGATAAACGGATGGATTGATGGATACGATAATGGATTAGCGTATGATTATTTGTTGCCTCTGCCTCGGAAATCGATGGTACTAACGCAACTGACAGGGAATGCGTTATGAAGGTAGGGAGAAACAATAATGGAAGTACATAACCAGTTAATTCTCCATACTGTCTAGTAGCTAATGTACTTGATATTCCAGCGATCGCTAAGCTTTGCGCTACTAATATTGGTTCAAGAAAATTCGAGAAAGAAGCAATGAGTCGACTACCAGTACTAGGTAGTGCAATAGAAAATAACTCTTTTAATGTATTTTTACTAGAAGTTAAATACGTGAAAAATCGAGTACGGATTTTTATACGCTTTTTTAAATTAAACATTTTGACCATATAAAGCAAGGAAACAAATTCTCCAAGAATGATACTAAACATGGCACCTGCTGCTGCGTATTCTAATCCGTAAGGGAGAAGTAATTTTACAAATAAGGCAACACAAGCAATTCGAACAATTTGTTCAATCACTTGGGCATAGCTTTGTGGCTTCATGTTCTGTTTTCCTTGGAAATATCCTCTGAGAACTGAGGAAATGGCAATGATCGGTATAATAGGACTAATCGCTAATAATGGATAAAGTGTACGTTCATCTGTTAACAAAGTGGATGCTATAAAAGGCGTTGCTACAATCATTGCCGTGGTAAAAATAATGCTTGAAATCCCTGTTACAACGAGAGATACAATTAGAATTTTTTTAATTTTGGCGTGATCACCACGAGCTTCTGCTTCTGCAATTCTTTTTGATATTGCAACAGGCAATCCAAGCTGTGTAAGTGTAATGACAAGAAAAAAGGTTGGGAGAGCCATCATATAGAGACCAACGCCTTCTTCTCCCATAAGTCGTGCTACAACAATTCGATTAATAAAGCCTAGAAAACGAGTAATCATGCCAGCTAGTATCAAAATGAGCGTACCTTGTAAAAATGTTTGTTTGGTCATTCTGTCGACCTGCCTTCTCAAAAAATAAAATTTCATATACAATGATATATATGCTACTAAATGGGCCAAGCATGACAAGTTGCTCAATTTTTACTACTCCGAATAAGGAGGGATTGTTTTGGAAATTGTACAAACTGTATCAGAATGGAAAGCAATGGTTATACCAGCATTAGAGAGTAAGGCAAAGGAATTTCACTTAATGGGATATGAACGAGCATCGACAGAGGATGTTTGGGCTTGTCTTGTACAAAAAGTATGGAAGGGAGATCCAGAAAAGCGTATATATGAAGTAGTGCAGGATATTTTTCATTTAACAACTGCTACGTATATAAGTTATCTGACAATTTCTGCCTACCAGAGTGACGATTTAATGGCATCGATAGCAGCCGTCACAAATGACCCTAGCGAATAATGAGAAAATACATAAATTGTAACTCAATAAAGAATACACTTTACACGCAGTTTAATGATTCGATATCAGATAAAGGCGGACATTCTATGTTAAGAAGAACGTCTTGGTAACCTGCATGTTGCAGTATAGAAAAACAGACGTAATTTGTTTTCAGCCGATGACTGAAATAAATGATTCCTACCAAGAGGAAAATGAAGTAAGGGAAGCAGTTCTGTTTATAAGATGCGGGATAAAAGGGAGGACAATTATTAATGAAAAGTAGAGGCAGAATTGTTGCCTTTTTTCTAATCGTGCTTGTATTTGCAGGTTTGATTGGATCAACGGTTACAGGAATTACAAAGGATATTAAATTGGGATTAGATTTACAAGGTGGATTTGAGGTTCTATATGAGGTTGAACCGGTAGATAAAGATCAACAGGTTGATAGAAGGTTATTGGAATCGACCGTAGAGATGTTGAACGACCGTGTGAATCGATTAGGTATTAGTGAGGCTAGTATTGATATTGAGGGCGAGGATAGAATACGTGTTCAATTAGCTGGCGTAGAGGACCAGTCAGAAGCACGTGATCTTTTATCAACAACAGCACAATTATCGTTTCGCGATGTAAACGATAAGGAATTATTAGATGGAACAGATGTTAAAGAAGGATCAGCAAAACAGGATTTTGATCCTAATAGTAATCAACCGATTGTTTCATTACAGCTTAAGGATGCGAAAAAATTTGGTGATGTTACAAGTCAAATAAAGGATATGGAAAATCCGGATACGCCATATGATGATAACCTTCTTGTAATTTGGATGGATTATAAGGAAGGCGATTCATATGCAGCAGAGTATTCTAAAGAGGATCCTAAGTTTGTTTCCGCACCACGAGTAAGCAAAATATTAAATACGACCAATGTTATGATAAGTGGTAATTTTACCGTTGAATCTGCTAAACAGCTAGCAGATATTATAAATTCTGGTTCACTACCAGTACATATGTCAGAAATATATTCCACATCAGTCGGTGCGCAGTTTGGTGAACAAGCATTAGATAAAACTGTATTTGCAGGCTTTGTTGGTGTAGGAATAATATTTCTGTTTATGATTGCTGTTTATCGTTTTCCAGGTTTCATTGCAGTAATTAACCTAAGTATTTACATTTATTTAATTTTAGTAGTTTTTGAATTAATGCATGGTGTATTGACCTTACCAGGTATAGCTGCGCTCATACTCGGTGTGGGTATGGCTGTAGATGCCAACGTCATTACTTTCGAGCGGATTAAGGAAGAATTACGTGCTGGTAAGTCCATTATGGCCTCGTTTAAAGCCGGAACAAAGAATTCATTATCGACGATTTTGGATGCCAATATTACGACGTTATTAGCAGCTTCTGTATTATTTATCTTTGGGACAAGCTCTGTAAAAGGGTTTGCTACTATGTTAATTGTTAGCATTCTTGTTAGCTTTCTAACAGCAGTCTTTGGGACACGATTGTTACTTAGTCTTTGGGTAAAAACGAAACTTTTCAAAAATCGCCCAGGTTGGTTTGCGGTTAAAAGAGAAGATATTAAAGATATTGCTGTTAAAAACACAGAAGAACCGAAGATGTTTAACCGTCAAATTAATGTTGTGCAGCATCGTAAGAAATTCTTTATAATATCCATTTTTATGGTGGTTATCGGAATTGCTTCATTGTTCTTATTTAAACTAAATCCAGGAATTGATTTTACAAGTGGATCTAGAATCGAATTATTAGCGGAAGAAACAATTGCTAAAGAAGATGTTCAAACAGGCTTTGAAGAATTAGGAATAGAAGCAAAATCGATCGTATCTTCTGGTGAAAATGGAGAGATAGCAGTAGCGAGATTTGATAAAGTTCTTTCAGAGGATAAAATTGCCGAAATAAAGGATTATTATATCGATCAATATAATATTGAACCAAGTGTAAGTGTAGTATCACCGATTGTAGGTCAGGAGCTAGTCAAAAACGCTGCATATGCAGTAGCGATTGCTTCTGTAATTATGATCATCTATGTCACGATTCGCTTTGAATTCTTTTTTGCTATCACAGCAATCATTGCCTTGCTACACGATGCCTTCTTTACCGTGGCGATTTTTAGTATTACGCAAATAGAATTTGATGTAACCATAGTGGCTGCTATTTTAACAATTGTTGGTTATTCCATTAACGATACGATTGTTACTTTTGATAGAATTAGGGAAAATCTCCGTAAGAAGAAAAAAGTCAAGTCGTTCAAAGAGCTTGCTGTGATTGTGAACAGAAGCTTGGTGCAAACATTTGTCCGAAGTATTAATACTTCTATAACGACATTAATTGCGGTATTAGCATTTTTATTCCTTGGTGCTCAATCCATTGGTGGATTTGCCATTGCGCTTGCAGTAGGGTTAATAGCTGGAACGTATTCTTCACTATTCTTAGCTGCCCAATTATGGTTAGTGTGGCGCGGGAAAATGATTAAGAAAAAGCCTGTAGACTTTACGAAGAAAAAACGTGTTGAAGGACCTCAGGTATAACTATTGATAACCTCTGTTACGAACAGCGTAACAGAGGTTTTTTAATTGATGTTTTTTAAACCACAGGCTCTGCCTGTGTGAGAATTAAACTTGTAGAGTTGTAACAGAAAAATCTCCTTTATGTTTCTAATTGGGAGCTTCTGTTCGTAATATAAACTAGCATAAAGGGTGTTATATAAGGGAAATCTAAACGCATTCCATGTAGATAATCCATCATAGAATTGTTTCATCCTTGAAATAAATGGGAAACGGTTGTATAAAGGGAAATGATAGGAGGGATTAAATGAAGGGTCAAACATATGTGATTTTTGCTATTTTATTTACTATTATTGTTGCGGTTTTTGCAGTCACAAATGTGGAATCTGTTGAAGTTAATTATTTATTTTGGACTGGAGAATCGCCGCTTATTTTAATTATTTTGTTTTCTGTTTTAATGGGAGTTATTATTACAGCAGCTGCTGGTACATTAAAAATTTTTCGGTTGCAACGTGAAATGAAACAAATCAAAGCCAAAAATAAAGAATTAGTAAACAAACTTGAAGACGCTGGTGTCTCTACTAATATTGATTCAAAAGCGATGCAATCAAGCGGTGAGCAAGAAGATAGTAAAGGATAATGAAATATTGTATTTCTAGTTGCTACCCCTGACTTTATTTATGTATAATAGATTAGTCAGGGGTGAAAAAATGTTAAAAAGTAAAGCAAAATGGAATTTTACAAATATAGAGGATGATGCCATACATTGGATGGACAATTTACATCACTTATCCCCTGTTATTCAAGAGCTTTTACTACAAAGAGGAATAACAACCGAAGATGCTGCCTCTAAATTTCTTGCACCTGATTTATCCGATTTACATAATCCAGATGGACTCTTATCTATGGATAAGGCAACACGTCGTGTTCATCAAGCAATTGAACAACAAGATAAGATTCTAGTTTTTGGTGACTATGATGCTGATGGTGTCAGTTCAACGACAGTCCTATTAAAAGCGTTGCAGGAATTAGGAGCTACATGTGACTTTTATATTCCCAATCGTTTCACAGAGGGTTATGGACCGAATGAACAAGCATTTCGTCAGGCTTTTGAAGAAGGCTACCGATTAATTATAACAGTTGATACTGGCATTGCTGCGATTCATGAAGCAAAAATAGCAAAAGAACTTGGCATCGACTTGATCATTACAGACCATCATGAGATTCAAGAAGAACTGCCAGATTGCTATGCGATTATACATCCAAAGTGTTCACCTGATTATAAATTTCAAGAGTTAGCGGGAGTAGGGGTCGCGTTTAAGTTTGCAGAAAGCTTACTAGGCTATTTTCCAAACCATTTATTAGCTTTTGCGGCAATTGGTACCATTGCAGATCTAGTTCCATTGGTGAATGAAAATCGAATTCTTGCTTATTACGGGTTAAAAGCATTAACAGCTACGGATAACTATGGGTTGAAAGCATTAAAGGCTGTATGCAAAATAGAAGGCGAAGTAACTGAGGAAGATGTAGGTTTTTTAATAGGTCCTAGAATTAATGCTGTTGGGCGACTTCAGGACGCGGATATGGCTGTACATTTGCTAATGACAGAAAATAAACAACTAGCACAGGAAATGGCTGAGGAAATAAATGCTATTAACCAAGAAAGACAACAAATTGTCAGTCGTATTGTAAAAGAAGCAGAGCAAATGGTAGATAACACTGATAATCAAGGAGTTATCATTGTTGCTAAAGAAGGCTGGAATGAGGGTGTATTAGGTATTGTTGCATCCAAATTAGTTCGGAAATTTGATAGGCCAGCTATTGTTCTGGCTATAAAACCAGACAGTGGTGTAGCTAAGGGGTCTGCAAGAAGTATACCTGCGTTTGATTTGTTTCAAAATTGTATGACGATAAAGCAGTTGTTTTCCAGTTTTGGTGGTCATTCACAGGCTGCCGGAATGACCATTCAGCTTGACCAGCTTTCTGCAGTACAATCTGCATTAGATGAACTAATACAGAGTAAGTTAACGGAAGAAGATTTTAAGCAAGTCATTCATGTAAGTCAGACCATTACGATTCCAGAAATTTCAGAAGAGCTGATTCATGAAATTAATCAATTAGCTCCTTTTGGTATGGATAATCCAAAACCTGTTTTTCATATTAAAAATCTTCCTACTCAAGCAAGGCAAATTGGTAGTATGAAAAATCATCTAAAGCTACAATTTAAGGAAGAGAATACAGTATTAGACGGTATTGGCTTTGGCATGGGAGAACTTTATGATTATTTAACACCTCATACTGAAATAAATGTAGTAGGAGAGTTAGGTATAAATGAGTGGAATGGAGTTCGTAAACCTCAAATGATGATTCAAGATTTAAGCATAGCGGAATGGCAATTGTTTGATCATCGAGGTAAAAGAAATGTCAATAAGTTAAATTTTATGGAATTTGAAGATGATTTTCTTATCGTACGTAATGGTAATCAGCAATCATTCGATGATGCTATTCCACAAATAACCTATCAATGTAATTTAGAGCAACTGCAAGAAGTAGAGACGTTGTTTATTTATGATTTACCAAATGAACTTACTGCGTTAAAACAGTTAATTCAAATGACAAAGCCTACTAATATTCATGTGTGTTATTATGTGGAGGATAGTACGTATTTGCGAGCATTTCCAACAAGAGAAGAATTTAAATGGCTCTATGCACTTCTCATGAAACAGAGGGAAATCGATTTAAAACAAGCAATTTCAGGTATCATGCAATCTAGAGGTTGGAATAAAGATAAAGTTTTGTTTATGCTAAATGTGTTCCATGAATTGGAATTTGCCTTAATTGATAATGGTATGCTGAGGCTACAAGCAAAGCCATTAAAACAAGACTTACAATCTTCAATGATTTATCAAGATCGATTACAGCAGGCTGAGATTGAGAAGATACTTTATTATTCTAGTTATGAGGAATTGAGAAAGTGGTTTACGGAAGAATGTATGGATTATTTGGGACGTCCCAAGGAGGAACTTAGTTATGGATTATAAAAAGCATGTAAAAATTGTAGAAGATTGGCCAAAGGAAGGAATAAAATTCAAAGATATAACGCCTTTGATGGCAGATGGTGATGCTTTTCGTTCAGCAGTTGATGAGATCGTTGAATATGCAAAAGAAAAAGAAATAGATATAGTAGTTGGTCCAGAAGCAAGAGGATTTATTATTGGCTGCCCTGTTTCTTATGCACTCGGGGTAGGATTTGCACCAGTTAGAAAGGAAGGTAAGCTTCCTCGCGAAGTTGTGAAGGTGAACTACGGTTTAGAATATGGATCTAATATTTTAACCATCCACAAGGATGCTATAAAACCTGGACAGCGTGTGTTGATTACAGATGATTTACTTGCTACAGGTGGCACAATTGAAGCGACAATTAAGCTAGTTGAAGAACTAGGTGGAATTGTAGTAGGTTGTGCTTTCATTATTGAATTAAGCTATTTAGATGGATTAGAGAAATTGCAAGGTTATGACGTCCTGACACTTATGAGTTATTAAGCAGGAGATAGGTCTGACGATGATATAGATCGTTAGGCCTATTTATGTATTAATACATACTTATTTTAGACGGAATTACATATATAAAACTTTACAAATTTTAACGATGGACACATACAAAGGAAAAGCATATAATTGATATATTTAATAATAATATCAATTTAAGGTATAATTTGAAACTTGAGACAGCGAATAAAGGTGATTTGAATGGCAAAAAGCGATATTATGACAATTGATGACATTTTGGAAATGGCTGGTCAGTATTTAACATCAGGAGATACTGATTTTATTCGCCGGGCATATGAATTTGCTGAACAGGCGCATGCCGATCAGTTTCGGAAATCTGGTGAGCCTTATATTATCCATCCAGTTCAAGTGGCAGGGATATTAACGGAACTTGAAATGGATCCAGAAACAATTGCCGGAGGCTTTCTTCATGATGTAGTAGAGGATACGGATGTCACTCTTGAAGCAATTGAAGAAGCATTTAATCATGAGGTCGCTATGCTAGTAGACGGGGTAACTAAATTAGGTAAAATTAAATATAAATCAAAGGAAGCTCTACAAGCAGAGAATCATCGAAAAATGTTTGTAGCAATGGCGAAAGATATTCGAGTCATATTAATAAAATTAGCAGATCGATTGCATAATATGCGAACATTAAAGCACTTACCTCCAGAAAAACAACGAAGGATATCCAATGAAACGTTAGAAATCTTTGCACCATTGGCACATCGACTTGGGATTTCAACTATTAAATGGGAGCTTGAGGATACTGCCTTACGTTATCTAAATCCACAGCAATATTATCGAATTGTACAGCTGATGAAGCAAAAAAGGGATCAGCGAGAATCCTATATTGAAGAAGTGATGGATGAAGTTTCCAATCAACTTAAGGATATGAATATTGATGCAGAATTGTCAGGAAGACCAAAGCATCTATATAGTATTTATCGCAAAATGGTAAAGCAGAATAAGCAATTTAATGAAATATATGACCTACTTGCAGTACGTATTCTTGTTAATAGCATTAAAGATTGCTATGCAGTGTTAGGGATTATTCATACATGCTGGAAGCCAATGCCTGGAAGATTTAAGGATTATATCGCAATGCCAAAGCCCAACCTATATCAATCCCTTCATACAACCGTTATTGGTCCGAAAGGCGACCCTCTTGAAGTGCAAATCCGTACGAAAGAAATGCATGAAATTGCTGAATATGGAATAGCTGCACATTGGGCTTATAAGGAAGGAAAACGAGTTAATAACGACAAAAAATCATTTGAAGAGAAGCTAACGTGGTTTAGAGAAATTTTAGATTGGCAAAATGATACACATGATGCAGAAGAATTTATGGAATCTTTGAAGGTTGATTTATTTTCGGATATGGTATATGTCTTTACACCAAAAGGGGATGTCATTGAACTACCGTCAGGATCCATTCCATTAGATTTTGCCTATAAAATTCACACAGAAATAGGTAATAAAACTATTGGTGCAAAAGTAAATGGGAAGATGGAGCCGCTTGATTATAAACTGAAAAACGGTGACATTATTGAAGTGATGACTTCGAAGCATTCTTATGGTCCGTCGCAGGATTGGTTAAAGATCACACAGACATCGCAAGCTAAAAATAAAATAAAGCAGTTCTTCAAAAAGCAACGTAGAGAAGAAAATATTATAAAAGGAAAAGAAGCGGTTGACAAAGAAATCCGTAACCTATCGATCGAGCCAAAGGATGTTTTGACACAGGATAACCTGCAGCGTATTTATGAAAAGTTTAATTTTTCTAGTGAAGACGATATGTATGCGGCTGTTGGTTATCAAGGGATAACGGCTGCATTAATTGCTACAAGATTAACCGATAAAATAAGGCAATCCAAAGAAAAAGAGCAAAACCTAGCTCAAACTATTGAAGAAGTAAAATCAGAGGTAAAACAATCTAAAGCTCATAAAAGAGATTCTGGTGTTAAGGTAGAAGGAATAGATAACCTTTTGGTTCGATTATCCAAATGCTGTAATCCTGTACCAGGAGACAATATTATTGGCTATATTACCAAAGGTAGAGGCGTTTCTGTGCATCGCACGGATTGTCCAAATGTGCAAACAGAGGAAGCGAAGCAGCGGTTTCTTCATGTTGAATGGGAAAATGATCGTACAGATCAAAAGCAATACCATGTAGATCTTGAAATCTCTGGCTATGATAGACGTGGACTAGTAAATGAAGTATTACAAGCGGTAAACGAAACAAAAACAAATATAACCTATGTAAACGGCAGATCGGATCGCAATAAAATGGCTGTTGTTCAAATCACAATCCTTATTCATAATACGGGGCATCTCCGAAAAATAGTTGAACGTATAAAGCAAATTACTGATGTTTATACAGTAACACGAACGTTACAGTAGACGCTGAACATTCACGAAATAAAATCGCAAAAGGGGTATCAAAAGTGAAAGCAGTCATCCAACGCGCAAAGCAAGCAAGTGTAGCTGTAAACGATGAAATTATTGGAGAAATAGACTTTGGTTTTGTCGTATTACTAGGTATAACGCATGGAGATACGATAGATGATGCGGCTTACTTAGTAAACAAAATTATAAATTTGCGCATTTTTGAAGATGATCATCAAAAAATGAATGTATCTTTAAAAGATGTCGGTGGAAGTATACTATCGATCTCTCAGTTCACCTTATATGGCGATACTCGAAAGGGTAGACGACCAAATTTTATGAATGCAGCAAAACCGAGTGAGGCATCGAAACTCTACCATCAATTCAATGAATTAATTCAACAAGAAGGTATTCAAGTGGAGACAGGCAAATTTGGAGAAATGATGGATGTGCAATTCACGAATTCTGGCCCAGTTACATTAATTATAGACAGTAAAGATAAGTAATCGGAAATGGTTGTATTATTTCAGGCTGTCGAGAAACTTTTTCTCGGCAGTTATTTTTATAGTCTAGGACATTAAAAGATTTAGCCCATATGGATAAATACGGGCGTGTTGAGCCACGTCTAGTGTCCAGAAACTAGGCGACTTCACGAATTGCCCTACGATGAATCATTATCGGCTCGCAAGCTCACCTTTATCTCCGTTGACTCGCTTGCGCTTTTGTTCTATGGGATATTAGCTTTGTTCAAGCTTCAAAGAATGTAAAAGCGTCCTAAAACAGTTTTACAAAGTTTATACATCATATCCATAAAAGAAGGAGCAGGAAAACAAGCAGCCATGTCAGTAGCTTGTCCGGACGAAAAGAAGGTTATCTCCTATACTTGCCTGTCTAAGCTATGCGAAAGAGCGTTATGGCATGCTATTGTGTTATCCTTACAAGAGGTTCAGTCAAGGAAAAACTTGTAGTTTTTATCGTGTATATAACTGGCAGTAAGTTCCCCACTTCAAGCAATAAAGTGAAATCAATCTTAGTAAGTAGGAAATCGACTGCCAGTCTAGTTGGCTTAAGGGACTCTAGGTCATACCCTTGTGGTACTAACAATCCATGAAGGATAAACAAACTCGGATTGAAGTTTCACTTTGTTAGCTGATTGCGATAGCTATTTACTTGCAAAATATTTTGCGAGACCATTAACTATTCCTGATACCAACTCTTTTTGATATATAGTTGTTCGGAGTGAGGATTCTTGTTCAGGGTTGGAAATAAACCCAAGCTCTACTAGAACAGATGCTTGTAAATTCTGCCGAAGCACTAAGAAGTCACCATGGGTTGTTCCTCGGTCTTTCGAGTCTGTAGCTTTTATCAACTCTGATTGGATAGAAGCTGCTAATTGATTATTTGCTTCCTGGTAGTAATATGACTCAATTCCGGTAACCTCGGGCAATTCAGGCACACTGTTATAGTGAATGCTTATAAATACATCTGTCTTCACCATATTGCTAAAGCTGACTCTACTACCTAATGATACGAACTCATCACGTGGTCTTGTTATTCTTACATCAGAACCAAGTATGGTTAGCTCTTGTGCTAATTCTTGTGCTGTTAAAAAAGCAATATCTTTCTCAAAGATATTTGATGAACCAATAGCCCCAACATCTCTACCTCCGTGTCCAGCATCAATCACAATCGTTTTATTCTTGAACGTACTTGAAGAGGGTACTTCTACTTTGTCAATAAGTGGTTTATATACATATCCATGAATGTTCTTGTTCTGTATTTCATACCATTGTCCTTCTACAGAAATAACTTGAAAGGAGCTACCTTTTTCAGCAAAATATGCAATCTTATACTCTGTTGAAGGTCCGTTACGAATTTGTGTATGGTCATTGGGGATCGTTATGGATTCTGGGGGTGTATCAACTGTAGACTGCTCATTATTCTCTATAATGCTTAAATATGTCTCGATAATCCAGCCTGTGTCATTCTCTAATTGAACTTGAATCCATTCTCCTTGTCGCTGTATAATGGAAAAAGTATCATTGGTTCCGGCTTGTCCAATCGTTTGATAATTGGTTCCCGGACCATTTCGAATGTTAACATTATCGCCTTTGATGATAGCTGTGTCAGCATAGCTAACCATTGGAGTTAAAAATAACCAAATCATGATGGAACAAACCGTTATACGAACTTTACGTAAATACATAACAACCTCCTTGTTATGTTTTACTTTAGTATAATAAAAACACTCTTTCTAGGCAAAGCTAATGGTAATGGATAGGAGGAGTGTAGATGATGCGATCGGCAGATAAACAATGGCATTCACATCACCAAAATGAAGTGTTCGGTGTGAATCTCCATAAGTTTATGGAGATGGAAGGGCATGCAAATCACATGGAAATTGCTCAGGAATTAGGCATTTCTTTAGGAGAAGTAAAAATGTTAAAGAAAAAAATAACTCGTGCTTGACAGAAGTAGTTGGAAAGATTAATATAATATACATTCATGATTACGAATTCGATAGTTAAAAAATATGCCGATGAGGGAAAAAGTAATTGAAACCCAATTGGATAGAGAGAAAATGCCTTAGGCTGAAAGCATTTTTACAGTTGGTCCAATGAAAGACATTCCTGAGGTTTTATATCGAAATAATAGTAGATATAAACGTTTTGCAGGCGTTAACTGTGTAAAGCGGATGTATGTAATACATCAACTAGGGTGGCAACGCGGGTAAACTCTCGTCCCTTATTTTATTATAAGGGTCGGGAGTTTTTATATTTTAAAGAGGACTTGTATATACATAGTCATCACAAAGCAAAAATTAAAAGCAGGGGGTTTTGGTATGAGTTATAAAGCACCTAGGGGAACAGCTGATGTTCTACCACAGGATGCAAGTAAATGGCAGTTTATCGAACGAAAAATAAAAGAGGTATGTAATAGATACCACTTTCATGAAATACGGACACCCTTGTTTGAACATACAGAAGTATTTCAACGTGGTGTTGGTGATTCAACAGATATTGTGCAAAAAGAAATGTATACATTCGAAGACCGTGGTGGTAGAAGTATAACACTTCGTCCTGAAGGAACTGCCTCTGTTGTTCGTTCATTTGTTGAAAATAAGCTGTTTGGTTCAGCTAACCAACCAGTAAAATTGTATTATTTTGCGCAAATGTTTCGTTATGAACGACCACAAAAAGGCCGCATGCGCCAATTACATCAATTCGGAGTGGAAGTACTTGGAAGTGCTGATCCTGCAATTGATGCAGAAGTTATCGATTTGGCTATGAGTTGTTATAGAGAAATGGGATTGAAATCATTAAAGTTAGTAATCAACTCTTTAGGTGATAAAGAAAGTCGAACTGCTCATCGTCAAGCATTAATTGATCACTTTACTCCACATAAAGAGGAGCTATGTGGCGATTGTCAATTACGATTAGAAAAGAATCCATTACGTGTATTGGATTGTAAGAAAGATCGCGAGCACCCATCTATGAAAACAGCTCCATCAATCTTAGAATATTTGAATGATGAATCAACAGATTATTTTAATCAAGTGAAAGAATATTTAACGCTAATGGGTATTGAATTTGAAGTGGATAAAAATATGGTCCGTGGTCTTGATTATTATAATCACACGACATTTGAAATTATGAGTGAAGCGGAGGGATTTGGCGCTATTACTACGTTGGCTGGTGGCGGCAGATATCATGGTCTGGTTGAAGAGCTAGGTGGACCTGCAACACCTGGTATTGGTTTTGGAATGGGACTTGAACGCCTATTAATGGCTCTTGAAGTAGAAGAAAAAGAAATACCTGTAGATGATACATTGGATTGCTATCTAGTTGCAGTTGGAGAAAAACCTGAAAAAGAAGCTGTACGTATTATGCACAATCTTCGTAAGCAAGGTATTCAAGTAGATAAGGATTATCAAGGGAAGAAAATGAAAGGGCAATTTAAGGCGGCTGATCGTTATCAAGCAAAATATGTATTAATTTTGGGAGAGGATGAGCTCCAACAACAGCATATCGCTGTTCGCGAAATGCGCACAGGTAATCAAGAGAATGTTCCACTGGCAGAGTTGGAAGATGTTATAAAGGAAAAGCTTTGAGGAGGAAATAGTAATGAGTGAACATCAACGTATAATGGCAGGAACGCTTGGAGAAGCAAATGTCGGTGAAACGGTATTATTAAAGGGATGGGTGCAAAAGCGTCGTGACTTAGGCGGTTTAATCTTTGTTGATCTTCGTGATAAATCAGGTATTGTACAAATTGTATTTAACCCTGATCATTCGGCGGCAGCTATGGAAATTGCCGAAACAATTCGAAGTGAATATGTGGTAGAGGTAAAAGGGAAAGTAGTAAAACGGGACGTTTCAACGGTTAATCCGTTAATGACTACTGGTACCATTGAAATAATTGTTGCAGAAATTTCCATTTTAAATAAGGCAAAAACACCGCCTTTTACGATCCAGGATGAGACTGATGTTGCAGAGGATCTGCGCTTAAAATACCGTTACATTGATTTAAGACGCAAACCTCTGCAGGAAACATTTAAACTTCGTCATCAAACAACACAAGCGGTACGTAACTTCCTTAACCAACGTGATTTTTTGGAAATGGAAACACCTATTCTGACAAAAAGTACACCAGAAGGTGCTAGGGATTATTTAGTACCAAGTCGTGTTCATGATGGGGAATTTTATGCATTACCTCAATCACCTCAGTTATTTAAACAGCTCATTATGATGGGCGGATTTGAGAGGTATTACCAAATTGCTCGTTGCTTCCGAGATGAGGATTTACGAGCTGATCGACAGCCTGAATTTACTCAGATTGATATTGAAACATCGTTTCTATCAAGCGATGAAATTATGCAGATGACTGAGGAAATGATGAAATATGTGATGAAGGAAGTAAAAGGTATAGATATCTCCTTACCGCTACCAAGAATGGCGTATGATGAAGCAATGTCTCGATATGGTTCAGATAAGCCAGACACAAGATTTGGTATGGAATTAATTCATGTATCAGAGGTGCTTAAAGATTCAACCTTTAAGGTTTTCCAAAGTGCCATTGAATCTGGAGGTAGCGTTGCTTTATTAAATGTAAAAGAGCAGGCCGCAAATTATTCAAGAAAAGATATTGATAAACTAACAGATTTTGTTAAGGTGTATGGAGCAAAAGGACTTGCATGGCTAAAAGTGGAAGGCGCGGATGTCAAAGGTCCGATTGCTAAATTTATTTCGGAAGATGAAAAAGCGGAGTTATTAGCAAATGCAAGTGCAGAAGACGGCGATTTACTGTTGTTTGTAGCTGATAAAAGCAATGTAGTTCATGACAGCTTAGGTGCACTTCGATTGAAGTTAGGGAAGGAACTAAAATTAATTGATGAATCAGCATTTCATTTTCTTTGGGTAACAGATTGGCCGCTATTAGAATATGATGAGGAGTTAGAAAGATATTTTGCAGCACATCATCCGTTTACTTCTCCAGCAGAGGCTGATATAGATAAATTAAAATCTGACCCAGCTAGTGTTCGAGCAAATGCATATGATCTTGTTCTCAACGGCTTTGAATTAGGTGGAGGTTCGATTAGGATTCATAAAACAGACCTACAGAAGGAAATGTTTGATGTATTAGGTTTTTCTGAAGAAGAAGCAAAAGAACAATTTGGATTTTTATTTGAAGCACTTGAATATGGAACTCCTCCCCATGGCGGTGTTGCATTAGGGCTAGACCGAATTGTTATGCTATTAGCAGGAAGAACGAATCTTAGAGATACGATTTTGTTTCCAAAGACTGCATCTGCTTCCGATTTGTTAACAAATGCACCAAGTGAAGTAGAAAAAGTACAGTTAGATGAATTATCTATCCAGTTAAACCGTAAAGATAAGTAATTGAAAGCTATCTCATTATTGCTTTTTGAAGAATACACGTGTTAAAATAATATCAAAGCTTATGCAAGGTTCGATGAATAATAGTATTTAACGCAATCCTGATGTGTGCGTCCATGAAAAGTGTTTTGACCGAACAACTGTATACTTGGGAGTTCGAAGTAGTTCCTATGTTGCGTACGTGCCTTGAATTAGGAAGTACAATAAATATAGGACAGAGCACCCACCTGCCGTGAGCGGGATCAAAGCTTCATACTGGACGGCACGATCGGGATTGTGTAAAAAACCCTAAATTGCAAAAAGGATTACCTCCTTTGGCAATTTAGGGTTTTTTGCTAGCAAGATAGACGGAATCTGTTAATTTGATCCTTGTGCTAATTGCTGCAAGTTTCCGTTTTTATCCATGCGAAATGCCGGTGCAGGCATGGAACCTTGATCATCCAAAACGGTCATTTTACGTGCTCTTTCCATAATTTGAATAAATGCTTGATAGTCCTCTTGAATAGTAGACAACTGTGTTTTAGTTTGTTCTAATTCTTTATTCAATGTATCTACTTGTTCTCTTAATTTTTTATTCTCGTTTTCCACTTGCTCAAGATTTGCTTTTGATTGGTTGGAAGAAATTGTTTGTTTTTTAACGTCCTTTAAATAGCGTATTACCATATCCATTGTCATCGATGAATCAGCTTGTACAGCTGGGACGTCGTTTTGCTGTGTATCTTCCTCTTGTACGTGATTCTGAGGTAAAGAAACTACAGGCTTTCTGATTGTTTGGCCGCTTTTAGCCATGGCACGCTTCTTCTCTTTACGTTGACGCTTTGCCAGATCAATAGCATTCACATATTTCATCCGAATCTCAGCATTCCAGCGAAAGCCGCATGCTGCTGATGTACGGTTCAATTTATCACCGACTTCTTCAAAAGCATTTAATTGGGTGCTCCCCTCTCTGATATGGCGTAATACGGTTTCAGCCAATAATAAATCATCTTCATGTGACCATGCGTCTTGTCTTACCTTTACCATTATGTTCAACTCCTTTAGTAATAACAGCTTCAATAAATAATAGATTTAGCTTTACATTCATTGTTACCGCAGGAGGTTTATCTTATACGTCAAATCTTTTTATCTTGTTGTATTTTTTCATAAACTTGTTTCATAGCCTGTTCAAATTTACCTGTCGCTTTTGGATGATAATACTGTTTATTTTTTATAGAATTAGGTAAGTACTGCTGATCAATCCACCCATTATCATAATTATGGGGGTATTTGTATTCATTGCCCCTGCCTAATGACTTCGCACCTTGATAATGTGAATCTTTTAGATGTAACGGAATATCACCGCTCTTACCCTGGCGAATATCTGCCAAAGCTGCATCAAGTGCTTTATATGCGGTATTGGATTTAGGGGACAAACACAATTCTACAATAGCTACTGCAAGTGGTATTCTTGCCTCAGGAAAGCCTAATCGCTCTGCGGCCTGTACGGCATAAATTGCTCGAGGACCAGCTTGTGGGTTTGCAAGCCCAATATCTTCATACGCTGTTACGATCATTCGTCGAGCAATACTATCTAGATCACCAGCCTCAATTAATCTACCTAAATAGTGAAGGGCAGCATCAACGTCACTACCACGAATTGACTTTTGAAAAGCAGAAAGTACATCGTAATGAGCGTCTCCATCCTTATCATGTGAAAAGCTCTTTTTTTGCATACACTCTTCAGCGGTATCTAAAGCAATAGCAATCTCATGCTGTTCGTTTTCAGGGGTTGATGAAACTGCTAGTTCCAGTCCATTCAGTGCAGCGCGCATATCACCGTTTGCACTTCTAGCGAAATGCTCGAGTGCATCATCAGAAAGCTTTACTTGCTGCTTACCCAGCCCGTTTTCTTGATCTGCTATTGCTCGATTGATCGCTTGTTTCACATGCTCTGTTGTTAAGGGCTGCAATTCGAATAAATGACACCGGCTACGAATAGCGGGATTAATGGAATGATAAGGATTACTAGTGGTACAACCAATCAGAATGATAAGATTGCTCTCTAAATGAGGCAGCAGAAAATCTTGTTTTCCTTTATCTAAACGATGAACTTCATCGAGTATGAGCACAACCTGACCTAACATTTTAGCTTCTTCGACAACGATCTCCATATCTTTCTTTTTATCTGTCACTGCATTCAGTGATTTAACCGTCTTTCCTAAACTTTTTGCTAGAGCAAATGCCATGGACGTCTTACCAGTTCCCGGTGGCCCGAATAAAATCATCGATGCTAATCGCTCAGCAGTTACCATACGTCGAATGATTTTACCTTCCCCAACTAAGTGCTCTTGTCCAATAATCTCGTCAATATGTCCGGGTCTCATACGAAATGCAAGTGGTTTTAATTTCATTTATACCTTCCTTTATAATATAATAAAACATTGTTTCAAGAAGATTGTTCATAAAGAGATATGCGAGGTAGCATGATTAAAATAGAAGTAATGCTACGATATAATGATTACATACACTACCATACAATTCAATTCGATAACATGCATGAAGAATGCGTTCCATGCTATAATATCATGTATTAGTATTAATGGAACGTAATTTAAATTGAGGTGTAATAAATGAAGATTTCTACAAAGGGAAGATATGGATTAACAATTATGATTCATTTAGCTAAGCAGCATGGAAAAGGACCGACTTCTTTAAAACAAATAGCTAAAGAGAATAACTTATCGGAACATTATTTAGAGCAGCTTGCTAGCCCACTACGTAATGCAGGGTTAATAAAAAGTATTCGTGGTGCTTATGGTGGTTATATATTAGCGAAAGAACCAATTGATATAAAAGCTGGTGACATTATTCGGGTATTAGAAGGCCCTATTACACCTGTAGAGGGAATAGAGGATGAAGAACCTGCCAAGCAGGCGCTTTGGCTACGAATTCGTGATGCTGTTAAGGATGTCTTAGATACCACGACTTTAAAGGATTTATCCGAACATAATAATGAACAGCCGCAAGAAGCATATATGTTCTATATTTAATGCAAGCAGGAAGGAAAGATAAACATGGAACAAATTTATTTAGATCATGCAGCAACAACGCCGATTCATCAAGATGTCTTGGATACCATGTATAACGTAGAAAAAGAAGTGTTTGGTAATCCATCAAGTGTTCATTCATTTGGTAGGAAAGCAAGGCACCTGCTTGATGAAGCAAGACTCGTAATGGCTAGAAGTATACAAGCTAAGGAAAGAGAAATTGTTTTTACAAGTGGGGGAACGGAAGCTGATAATCTTGCATTAATAGGTGCTGCTTTAGGTAATCGAGATAAAGGTAACCATATTATTACGACAGTACAAGAGCATCATGCTGTCCTGCATACCATTGAGAAATTAGAAGCAGAGGGTTTTAGCGTGACCTATTTACCTGTTGATCAAGATGGTTTGGTTTCTACAGAAGATGTACGACGTGCACTAACGGATGAAACTATTTTAGTTTCGATAATGTTTGTAAATAATGAAACTGGGGTTATTCAGCCGATCCAAGAGATTGGACAATTGCTACACGAACACCAGGCTTATTTTCATACGGATGCTGTCCAGGCTTATGGACTAATCGATATTGACGTAAATTTGCTAGGCATTGATCTGCTGACAGTATCTTCACATAAAATAAATGGACCTAAAGGGATAGGTTTTTTATATGTTCAAGAGAATGTACAGCTTCAGTCTTTACAATTTGGCGGTGAGCAAGAAAGAAAACGTCGGGCTGGGACAGAAAATATTGCTGGCATAGTTGGATTTCAAAAAGCCGTTGAGCTTGCTATGGAAAATAAAGTTGAACGTAATGAATTGTATAGCTCCTATAAAAATCTGTTTCTTCGCCTGTTAGAAGAAAATGGTGTTGAGTTTCAAGTAAATGGGGATGTTAAGTCCACGATTGCATCGATTGTTAATATTAGCTTTCCAGGTACAAAAGTAGAAGCGCTTTTGACGAATTTTGATTTAGAAGGCATAGCTGCTTCAAGTGGTAGTGCTTGTACAGCGGGATCTGTAGAGCCTTCTCATGTATTAACAGCGATGTTTGGTAAAGAACATGAATGTACAACAAACTCAATTCGGTTTAGCTTTGGAATTTTCAATACAGAGGAAAATGTAGAGCAAGCTGCATTACGTGTTGCAAAAATTGTGAAGCGATTAGCTCGTTAAAAAGGATGGATAAATCATGAAAAGTAATAAGGACACAAGAGTTGTAGTTGGAATGAGTGGAGGCGTTGATTCTTCCGTTGCTGCTCTATTATTAAAACAACAAGGATATGATGTAGTCGGAATCTTTATGAAAAACTGGGATGATACAGATGAATTTGGTGTTTGTACGGCGACAGAAGATTTTGATGATGTTGTACGTGTCTGTAATCAATTGGAAATTCCTTATTATGCGGTTAATTTCGAAAAGCAATATTGGGATAAGGTATTTACGTATTTTCTAGATGAATATAAAGCAGGAAGAACACCAAATCCAGACGTAATGTGTAATAAAGAGATTAAATTTAAAGCATTCTTAGAGCATGCCATGTCTCTAGGTGCAGATTATTTAGCAACAGGGCATTATGCACAAGTCCGATCTCAAAATGATAGATACGAAATGCTTCGTGGAGTGGATGACAATAAGGATCAAACCTATTTTTTAAATCAATTAACCGAAGATATTTTGGGGAAAGTGATGTTTCCACTTGGGCATCTACCAAAATCAGAAGTTAGAAAAATAGCTAAAGAGCATGGATTAGCAACTGCTGAAAAGAAAGATAGCACAGGAATTTGCTTTATTGGAGAACGAAACTTCAAAACGTTTCTAAGTGAATATTTACCTGCACAGCCAGGACAAATGCAAACGTTAGAAGGGGAAGTGAAAGGAAAACATGATGGTCTTATGTATTACACAATCGGTCAACGGCAAGGACTGGGAATCGGTGGAGCTGGAGACCCGTGGTTTGTCGTAGGTAAAAATCTAGAAGATAACGTCCTTTATGTGGAGCAAGGCTATGCAAATGACAAGCTATATTCAGATGCTCTTATTGCATCAGATGTGAATTGGATTCATGCGGATAAAGTGGAGGAGAGTTTTACTTGTACAGCTAAATTCCGCTACCGTCAACAAGATAGTGAAGTAAAGGTAACCATTTTGGATGATGACCATGTCAGGGTTGACTTTATGGAAAGCCAACGGGCTATTACCCCAGGTCAAGCTGTCGTATTTTACAATGGAGATGTTTGCCTTGGTGGAGGAACAATTGATGAGATTAGAAAAGCGGACCATAGATTAGATTATGTTGGTTAATAAGGAGTTTTACTATGGATAAGAACAAACAAGCAATAGCGCACATGCAGGAGAATAAATTCGAAGAGGCTGCTGCATTGTTTACAGAAGTAATCGAAGAAAATCCAAACGACCCAGTTGGTTACATCAACTTTGGGAACTTGCTATTTCATGTCAATGATCTTCCTAGAGCACAGCGCTTTTTTGAGAAAGCGATCGAGTTGGATGAGCACGCAGCAACAGCTTACTATGGATTAGGTAATCTATTTTATGAGCAAGCACTCTACCCTAAAGCACAAGAAAACTTTCAGAAAGCTGTAGAGCTGGGCTTAGAGGAAGCAGACGTTTATTTTTTACTAGGAATGACTTTTCAACACCAGGAGCATTATAAATTAGCTCTTCCGTATTTATTACGAGCTACAGAGCTAGACCCAGAAGATGCTGATAGCTTGTTTCAATATGGATTAACGTTGGCACAGAGCGATCATTTAAAAGATGCAGAAGAAATCTTTCGAAAAGTATTAACAATAGAGACTAATCACAGTGATGCTAATTACAACCTAGGTGTTATTGCCCTATTTGAAGATCGGTTAGAGCAGGCATTAGCGTTCTTTGAAGAAGCGTTACGCATTCAACCTGAGCATGTCTTAGCTGCAAATGGCAAGGAAAAAACAGAGGGATTGTTGAAGAAGTAAGAAAATAGTGGAGTGTTTGAGATGGAACGAGACAAATATGCAGTGGAGGATCAAGGGTATATCAAAGGGGAACTTGTTTATACTATTTTTCACAATCAAGCTGAGCAGTTTTCGATTGCAAAAATTAAAGTACTGGAAACGAATGAAGCATTTAAAGAGAAAGATATTGTCATAAAAGGATATTTTTCAAATCTGCAAGAGGAAACTAGCTACTATTTTTATGGAACGTTTGAAAAGCATCCTCGTTTCGGCACTCAATATAACGTAACTTCTTATCAGACGTTTATTCCTAATTCGAAGGATGGGCTTGTTGCTTATCTTTCGAGTGATCTCTTTTACGGTGTAGGCAAGAAAACGGCGGAGAAGATCGTTGATCAACTTGGTGAAAACGCAATTACAAAGATTATAAACGATCCTAAGGCTCTAGCTAATGTAGCAGGATTAAAGCAAGCAACAGCAGAATCTTTGCGGACTGCGCTTCAAGAGAATCAAGGATTTGAACATGTTGCTGTCTATTTAGCTAATTATCATATTGGTCTGAAAATGGCACAAAAAATATATCAGAATTATAAGGATGAAGCTATCCATTTGATTGAGGAGGATCCTTATCAGTTTGTATTTGATATTGAGGGATTTGGGTTTCGGACAGCGGATGAAATAGCAAACCAAATGGGACTTTCTACGTCGCATCCGAATCGAATTGGAGCAGGGTGTATTTATGTGTTACAACGATCTGTTCAAGATGGCCATGTGTTTTTGCCTATGGATAAGTGTATAAATTTGGTAATGGAGCTGCTAGCAACAATAGACCTTTCTGAAGTTATTATTACAGAACGCTTAACAGAATTGAATCGTGATAAAACGATTATTATTCAGGATGGTCATGTCTATCTACCTTCTTTGTATTATGCAGAAGATGGATTTAGTACACATATTAAAAGAATTCTAACAAAGCCAATTGAACATCAAACCCCGATGGCTGAATTAATGAAGATAATCGGTGACATCGAGGAGTCCGAAGTTCTATCGTACGGAAAAGAGCAATTCACTGCGATTAATCAGTCGATTCATTCAAAACTCATGATCTTAACAGGTGGTCCTGGTACGGGAAAGACTACTGTAGTGAAAGGAATATTAAATGCGTACGCTACGATTCATCAATTATCCCTAAACCCGAAAGATTATGATAATGAGCATGAATTCCCGTTTATTTTAACTGCTCCTACTGGAAGAGCAGCGAAACGATTAACAGAATCTGCCGGCCTTCCTGCACAAACCATTCATCGATTACTAGGTTGGGATGGTAATAGTGGTTTTGATAAAAATGAACATGAACCATTAGCTGGTAGATTTTTAATTATTGATGAATTTTCAATGGTCGATAGTTGGTTAGCTAATCATCTATTTAAGGCTATTCCTGATGATATGCAAGTATTAATTGTTGGAGATGAGGATCAGTTACCATCTGTAGGACCTGGTCAGGTGTTATCAGATTTACTTGGAAGTGATTGCATACCGTTTGTACGTCTTACAGAAGTTTATCGTCAAAAAGAAGGTTCGAGAATTATTCAAATTGCTCATGAGATTAAAAATGACGCTCCAGTTCAATTACAAAATGATCAAGACTTTAGCTTTATTCCTTGTAATGAGCTGCAAATGGTGGATGTGATTACGAAAATATTTACAAAAGCTATGGATAAGGGGTTTGATGTTCGAGATGTACAAGTGTTAGCTCCTATGTATCGATCGGAAGCTGGTATCACGAAAATAAATCAAGCTTTACAGCAAATCATCAATCCGAAGACAGAGCAAAAAAGAGAAGTGAAAACACAGGATGCTGTGTATCGTAAGGGTGATAAGGTTATTCAGCTGGTAAATCAACCTGAAGACGGTGTTTATAATGGAGATATAGGTGAAGTAGTTGCGATTTTTCGAGAAGAAGAAAATACTGAAAATGTGGAGCAGCTTGTTATTGCTTATGATGATAAAGAAGTCGTCTATGAGCCGAAGGATTACCGAAATATCATGCATGCTTACTGTATTTCTATACATAAATCACAAGGTAGTGAATTTCCAATTGTCATATTACCTGTAGTCAGAACCTATCATCGGATGCTAAAAAAGAACCTTCTTTATACTGCAATTACGAGAAGCAAACAATCATTAATTATTTGTGGAGAACAGCAGGCGTTTGTAAAAGGAGTAACAACAGTTGATACAAATCAGCGCTATACCAGCCTAAAGGAGAGTCTTATCGCTAAATTAGACAGCAAAGTGATTGAACCTGAAGTGGAGGATGAGGACCAGCTTTCACCATACGATTTCATGTGACAAAACGTATATTTTTGGTTAATTTGGGTTAGCATGAGAGTAAGATTTGAGACAGAAGGAGCTCTATAGATAATGCGATGCCCAAATTGCCGTGGTAAGGATATTGGAAAGATAGGCACACAACAGTTTTATTGCTGGAATTGCTTTATTGAAATGTCAGTAATCAATGATAAATTAACTGTCCATCAGGTTGAGGCAGATGGATCGTTAAGTTCACTTAACGATCTATTCAGTGAAGACGAAAGAACGATCTATGAAAATCCTTAACTATGCTGATAATTACTTCAGTAGGATGAAGTGTCATCATGTTTAAAAACAATAAGCGTTTGAACTTCCTTTACTGGTTATTGATTGGCATTTTTCTATTCCTTTTCATTTTCTTACTGATAAAACTGTTTCCATTTTACAAAACAGTTTTTTTATTTCTATGGCATCTCTTAGCTCCATTTCTTATTTCCTGTCTTATAGCGTATTTATTATATCCAGTGGTAAATAAACTCCATAGCTATAATATTCCAAGGGGAATAGCTGTTTTACTCATCTATTTGTTATTTTTTGGAGGTACCGCATATTTAATCTATCGTGTCTACCCGATGATCGTCACGCAAGTTAGAGAGCTTAATGAACAACTGCCTCAATTCATTAATATGTATGAAAAACTGATATACCAAATGTACGAATATACATCATTTTTACCAGAAACCGTTCATGATAAATTTGATCACTTAATCGCGAAGGTAGAAAATGGCTTGGATCGATTACTCGCAAGACTTGTAAACGGATTTACAAAAGTATTCGATTTTATTATTTTTATTACGGTTATTCCTGTATTAGTGTTTTACTTTTTAAAGGATTATGACAAAATTAAGGCTTATTTTAAGCGGTTTATACCAAAGAAATATCGTAGTCAATCAAGTAAAATGGTCCATGCTATTGATGAAACGTTAGGTGATTACATTCGTGGTCAATTACTCGTCTGCCTATTTGTAAGCCTAACCTCACTTATTATTTTTAAGCTACTTGGAATGGATTTTGCTTTGCTACTTGCTATTCTTATGGGGATTACAAATCTAATCCCATATTTTGGCCCAATTATTGGAGCAGCACCTGCTGTAGCGATTGCCCTTACAGTCTCAGGGAAATTAGTTATATTTGTAATAGTAGCTGTATTTATTATTCAATTAATTGAGAGTAACCTATTGTCCCCATACATTGTTGGAAAAAGTATTAATATACACCCAATAGCAATCATCTTTGCTTTATTACTGGGTGGACAGCTTTTTGGAATTGTTGGCATGATTATAGCTGTACCAACGATGACGATTGCAAAAGTAATTATTAAGCATGTCATTCACTGGAGACAATTTCGTAGCAAGGAGCAAGAGGGGTAATTTGGAGTAGTATTTTAACCTGCATATAACTGAAGTCCCCCACTTCAAGAAACAAAGTGAAACCAATATGGGTAAGTGGGGATCGACTGCCAGTAAATGTCCGATTGGTTTGACTAACAATCAGTGGGAGAAAAACCAAATCCCTACTTATTGAATTTTCACTTTATAAGCAGGGATTCCTAAAAAACGTATCATTTTTAGTTTAGCAAGCTAGAAATGGTACGTTTTGTTGTGGGTAAAAAAGAGAAATTATATCGAAAACATTATCGAAATGCAACTCGTACTGCTAAATGGAAAAAACGATTATAAATACCTAGTATAAAAATGAGATAACTTATTTGCTTCATTTAATAGGTTAAAAGTACGAGGAAAATATTTAGAATTCAAGATGTTTAATGATTTCATGAAATAAGTAACAAAAATGCTAACTTTAGAACCGTTTTGTATATAGACACAAAATTGACATGATCAAACAAAGTATGAAAAGATTGAATAAAGTCCCAGATAAAGAATAGGTCTAAGAATGCTGGAGTCAAAGCGTAAAGCAATTATTTTATTTCTTATCGCACTAGTATTAGCAGTAGTATCTGGTCTTTAAAATGAAATTTCGAATCTGGCAAGTCTGGGTTATCAAAAGTTAATACAAATGAATCAATTTCATAATTGCTGTTTTTAAAAATGCATAGAGTTGTTCCTTGATGATTTTCAAGTTTTTTTAATAAA
>NZ_CANMAB010000057.1:0-26244 GCF_947495635.1 uncultured Virgibacillus sp.
GAGGCCGTGCCCGCGGAAAGCGAAGTAATTAGTCGGAGCATTGCCAATATACATCAAACATTTCAAAATAACTACTTCGCTTAACGCAGTCATTACACTGATTTTATACTTTCTTAACTTACAAGGATATGACCTAAAGGCCCTTTGAACCAATTGGGTGTTTACTGACAGTCGATCCCCCAAGTACCATATTCGTTTCACTTTATTGCTTGAAGGGGGTATTACTGCCAGTCATATGTGGGATAAACTGTTGCACCATAATACCGTTTTCCCTTCATCCTTTTCAACGTACTAAACAATAACACTACAAAGCTTATGCCTTATAAAGTATGGTAATTCGATAAAGTAAAGGAGACTTTTTTATGGCATTTGTTATTACTTCACCATGTGAAAACGAAAAAGCAGCTGAATGTATAGAAGTATGTCCTGTAGATTGCATTGAAGAGGGTAAAGATATGTTTCATATTGATCCCGATATATGTATTGAATGCGGAGCATGTGAAGCAGCTTGTCCTGTACAAGCGATTTATATGGAAGAAGATATTCCAGAAGAAGAGGAAAAATATATACAAATTAATCGAGCTTTTTTCGAAGATTAAAACCTAACTCTACAAAAACCAATCTATACGATTCAAAAAAATAATAAGACTTTGATTGACTGTTATCAAAGTCTTTCTTTTATATCCTATTTAAAAATTAGTGATTAGCTACGCATATATGCTGTGACTTGATAGAAGTTCAGCTATTGATCGTTGGGTGGATGAACTTCTTTAATGACTTCATCATACGGACTACTATTCTTTAAAGTTGAACCATCATATGTTGAAATAGAATTACTTTCACGATAAAAAACGTCCTTAATATTGGCCATATAGTTTTTCATTACTGTTAGTTCTTGTAACAGAGGCTCTAACGTATTCATCTGCGAACGATCTAAGGCATACAACTGCTCGATTACTTCATTCTTGTTATTCTTAGCTTGCTGAATACCTCTAAGTAGATCATGGTCATCGAGCAATGGTAGAGAAATAATATCTTGGATCTTATAAATTTCATGATTTACTTCATCTGTTATTCCCTTCGTCACATCTTCCACTCGCTGTAAGCCATGTTCCAGATCATTTTCTAAAAAAGATTGCTGAACTAAGCCATCTGCTGCTGGTTCATATGAGTGTACAGCCTCTTTTAATTGGATAAGCGCCTGATCGTATTCTGTAAGAAAATTATCGAGATATTGTAGAAATGGTTCATGGACATCTGCAAAAAAAGAGCGAATTGCAGTTCCCGTATTTCCTTGCAACATGGTCCAACGATGTCAATTGGTGAACGGCTTGTCGTATATCATTCATTTGTTGTTGTACAGTTGTAAGCTTTGTTCGTAACCTATCAATATAGTGATTTAACTCCTGAATGTCTAATGTTTTCATGGAAACCTCCTGATGGGGAACACTGTTGAAGAGTTATCGTGGTCGTTTTCCTATTATTTAACAATCTGTATGTTGGAAGCTATTCGTTCTTCCGTCTCTAATAATTGATTTACTGCTTCCAATGTTTCTTGTTCATGAGTAAGAAGTAATGCTTGGTAAGAGCTCAATACATCTTCTAATAAAAGATTAATTTCGTTTACTTTATTTACCATGTCTAATGATATGTCACTTTGGGCATCACTTGGTATTCTATTTTCCAATGACTGAATGTTTGTTCGTAAGTTTGCTAACGCCTTTTCTATCGGTGCATAATTTAGCTTTATTTCTTCACTCACTAACTCATTAACTCCCTTCGTTGCTTATCATATAAGTGATCAAGCTCCGTATTATGTGTAGATACATCCATACGAATATCAATAATGGCTTGCTTCGTTTCCCTTATTTTGTCATTTAATTGATCAAGCGTTTGAACTAACTGATAGTCATACAGGGATTGATAATTTGATAGAATTTCTTGATCCCGATACTGTTTGAACTGATTTGCAAGTTGTCCATACCATGTAGTTTCTGATAATTCTGGGTTTACACATAGATCTCTATGCTGTTTAAGCTCTTTCTGATAATCATATAAATTAGAATGGACTAATGCCAGTCGCTCCAATTCCCTGCGTTTTTCATCTAATTGAGCATTTAACATGTAAAGGGAATTCTGTGTCCGACTGATTTGTCCATTAATCCAGTTTAAGGATTCCATTTTCTCACCTCGGTGCTGCTTGAAGCTTCAGTCATACATCATAAAATATATTAGCATTAACATTACTATTATATAGCATAAAATTCCCCATTTTAAGAGGCATAAAAGCCTATATTTAGAAGAGCCTGTTTTTACAGGAGTGATTGTCTTAGGTAATACGAATCAAAAAACACTAAATGTATTAAATATTTAAATTCGTTGTAATATAGCACATTGATTTTAATTAGGATGTCATTTATAATTACCTAAAATGACATACTTGTCACTTTAGGTAAAGGAGGCAATATATGGCCCCCAAAGTTACTAGTACATACAAAGTGAAAAAAAAGCAACAGCTACTACTTGCGGCCCGTGAAGTCTTTCTAAGTAAAGGATACACAAATGCAACTATACAAGACATTATTGATATTGCTGGTGTATCAAGGGGAACAATATATAATTATTTCAAAAATATAGATCATGCCTTTGTGGAGGTACTCTATAATGACGATCAGTACCTGTTGCCGAATATCCAAATAGATAGTAGAAAATCGGTTTGGCAACAACTTACTTTTTGGATTGAACAACTAGTAGATATTCACACGAATCAGCCATCCCTTGTACAAGCACGCAGTGAATTCTTTCTTTCTTCTAACTATGTTAACAACAAGGAGCATTTCTCTTATATTAAAAAGCGATATGAAGTAATGGTTGAAGGAATTAAACATACCATCCAACAAGGAAAAGATGCCGGTCAATTAAATCCAGTTACAGATGGAGATACCATTGCACACTATCTTATTTCATTTATGGATGGAATGATATTAAACACCGATTTACTTGGATCACAGGTGACAAGCATGGAAAAACAAATAGATTTTTTCTTGGAATCGTTAAAGACTTTGCTTTGTCCAATAGTACAAACACCCCAAAAATAGGAGCGTGATCATATGTTATTTGAATCTTCTAGAATAAAGTTAAGAAAAATGACAATCGAGGATACGGACCTTTACCACCAATGGAGAAATGATATAGATGTTATGCAGACAACGAGTCCTAATCTAGATATTTATACATTTGAAGAAACGAAATCATTTGTCAGAGAAGTCATTCTCCATAGTAGCACATCAAAAAGCTACATCATTACCGTTAAAGACAGCGGCGAAACACCCATAGGCGTTATTTCGCTAATACAAATAGACAATGTAAACCACAACGCAGAATGCATTATTGATATTGGTAATAAAGACTACTGGGGAAAGGGCTATGGTAAAGAGGCAATGCAACTGCTACTAAACTATGCATTTTCAGAAATGAATTTACACCGACTATCTTTACGAGTGTTTTCCTTTAACCTAAAGGCTATTAAGCTTTATGAAAAATTAGGGTTTTTTCACGAAGGAAGATCTAGGCAATTTTTATATCGAAATGGGAAATGGCATGACTTATTACATATGGGAATGCTACGTACTGAATATGTTTGAAAGGAGGCAGGGACAAAAGTAGGCTTATCAAAAAAAGACGAACTATACTAGATGTATGACAGCATCGGAAATATACTTCACTTTCCACGGGCACGGCCTCCGTTTCTGTAGCTCCTCATTTCGAGTCGCTACAGGGATCTTTGGACTCGTGCTGTTCCCGTAGAGTCTACGTATATTTCCTACGCTTCACTACTATTGTTCGTCCTTTCAGTTACATCACTGTATAAACCTTTAGGGAAAGCCTCACTCTGATTTAAATATATGCATTCCAGCAGATTCATCTAAGTGAACCTTAATGGAATGATCAATACGGACAAAAAGTAAATCCTGACCATAAGAAATGTCTGCACCATTACTCATAAATTCCTCACCAGTAAATTGGTTAAATGGAAATTCCCTCTTAAAGGTATTCTCCTCTACTGAAACTTCTTCTGGCTTCATCATGTATAGTACATTTTTCTCTTGCTTGATAATTGGTAACGGGGCTTGATCTGTCATTCGCTTTCCATACATATAAGTAGGTGTTTGATAAAAAGTGACCTCAACCTTGTCTTTTAAATCATCCGTCCGTTCTACGAGAATCGTTGTACCATTGAAATTATTCTCAGGTGCATAGATTTGCAGTTCTTCTTCTGCCAATGAATATTCCCATTGTCGACGGATAAACCGAGGATCAATCTCATCTTTCCTTCCACTTTCTATATAATCATATATATACGGTACATTCTCTACCTTCTCTTCCTTAATTGGCTTTTCAATTGGTAATATATAAGAAATACAAGCAGCAATAAGTAGCGTCATAATATATAGTGCAAACAACCACTTGATACCTCTTCTATAACCACCTACATATTTCTTCCATACATTTGATATAACAAATACGATTGTAATAATAACAAGAAGTAAGACAATAGGTAAAAAGGTTACGATAACATCATTCATTGTCTAACCTCCTTTCTATTACTAAGTAGTGTAGCTGCACTACATAATAAGGCAATCGTTACAACCATCTTTGCACTAAATAGTAATATGGAGGTTTCTTGATAATAAAACGCTGTCACTTTGGAAGTGAATTGCCCTTCCCCATCAAAAGCAACAAGTATTCCTATGAATACAACCGGAACAATGATAGTGAGAAGTCGATGCATTTGCGCAACAGTGCCAATAAGATAGCCAATCGAGCCTGCTAATAAAATATACAAAATGGTCGCTATAATTCCACTTAGTTGATCCATCCTGCTAATCGCCGTTTCTGCTTCTATAAAAAATGTGTCACCAATTACGTATAAGACTACTTTCATTAACGGCTTGGATAGTAATGCCGTTGAACCACTAATAATACTCATAGTCAATATGACTGCGATATTTGAAAGATTATTACTAAGCCGATTCGTAACAAATGTATAGCTTTCTTCTTGATAGCTTCTAGTTGTCATTAATATAGAACTAAAAAATGCCCAAAGGATGGTGAAGATGATAACTAAATCGGCGGAGTAAT
This sequence comes from uncultured Virgibacillus sp., assembly GCF_947495635.1. Classification (NCBI taxonomy): domain Bacteria; kingdom Bacillati; phylum Bacillota; class Bacilli; order Caryophanales; family Bacillaceae; genus Virgibacillus; species uncultured Virgibacillus sp. The sequence continues at coordinate 5,143 of NZ_CANMAB010000057.1, forward strand.
AATTAACATCTATACGAATCCCATATCCACTCGTACCACTCATACCAGAGCCACCTAGAGCAAAAAGAATGGCAAGTAGCTGTAAAACAACCAAAGAATTAAATAATCCTATATAGCTTTTTAATTTATATATATACTGACTGTAAACCAGACTTCTAAATGAAATACTATTTAAAGACATCGTCAATCCTCCCTTGTTCCTGATCAGTTAGATAAATGCAAAGATCACTGGGAGTAACAGGTGATACGCTAATGCCAAGTCGCCTAGCCTGATCTAAATCAAATGGGTCATTTTTAATAACTACATAGGAGCTATTTACACCAACATTCTCCATATGGATGATCTGTTTATTTTTAACCCATTGCCTTACTATTTCAGTTCTACCTGTTAAACCAATCGCATAATTCTTAACGTCATCGATTGGCAAATGAAATAATTTCTTTCCGTGCTTTAACAACAGGACATGCTCTAGCAATTCTTCTATTTCCTCTAGGTGATGACTAGAAATGATAATCGTTCGCGGAACAGTAAGATAATCCTTTAATAATGCTCTGTAAAAATCCTTTCGAACAGCATGATCCATACCTATTGTTGGCTCATCAAAGATTGTCACTGCACATCTTGAGGCTAGCCCCAAAATCATATGAAAGGTGCTTCGCTTCCCCTTAGATAATTGACCATGTTTCTGCTTCGGATGGAATTGAAAATATTCAAATAAACGATTGGCTAATTCCCTATCCCAATTTGGATAAAATCGTTCCGCCTCTATAAGAATATCCTTAAGAGAAAGTGTCTGTGAGAATACCATTTGATCATCAATATAAATAGAGTTAACAGCAACAAATAAATTATTGAAAGGATGTTCCTCAAGAACATGCACTTTCCCAGAAGATTCCCTCCATAATCCTGAAAGAATCTTTAATAATGTCGTTTTTCCCGCCCCATTCCTACCAACCAGTCCAGTAATTGTATTTTCATTGATAGAAAAGGAAATGTCATTTAATGCATTTTCGCCTCCTCGACTTTTACTTAATTCTTCACAGGTAATCAATCCCATTACACATCCCCCTTTTGCTTCTTCATTGTTAGCTTTAACATTTCTATTAACTCTTCTTCGTCTACATCTAACCGGTCTGCTTCCAACGCTACTTCCAGTATGAGTCCCTTTAATGTTTGATTCTTCCGTTTATCAACAATGATTGATCTTGCTTCCGTTGTTACAAACTTTCCAAGCCCCCTTTTTCCATACAAAACCTTTTCGTCTGTTAATATATTTAATCCTTTAGCTGCAGTTGCAGGATTTATGGTAAACATCTCTGCGAGTTTATATTGAGAAAATACTTTATCATCTGGCTGGAAATTACCATTTAATATTTCTGTTTCGATCCATTCTGCAATTTGGACGTAGATAGGTTTCGTGCCATCAGTACTCAAATGCATTCCTGCAGCCTCCCTTCCAATCAGATGTAGGTTAGTGCATTAGTCATGTAATGTAGTATATTACTTTTTCAGATAAATTACAATAGGTAAAATCATTAAATAACACCAAGACTAATAAATTTAACACAAAATAAAACCCCAACTTCTAAATATTTTCTAGAAATTGGGGCAAATTATACATTTGCAGTTTTTACGATGAATGTGACATATCGACAGCGAATATTTCTTTAAATCCTTTTTCTCCCTCAGCTGTAATTTTTATCGCACGTGTTTTAGGTAATTGCTGAATCCAATGTAATTCTATAAAACGCTCTAACAATGCATTTCCCAGTGCACCGGCAAGGTGTGGTCGCCTTTCACTCCAATCTAAGCATTTATGTGAAAAAGAACGACGCTTCTTTTTTAGCTTCTCTAGATCTATTTGAAAACTTGTAAAAAATTCTTTCCCATCCTCAGTAATTGTGAATATTTCTTTCTTTTCATCAATTAAACCTTTATGAAGGAAGGAAGTCGTTATTGCTACACCGAGATTACCAGCAAGATGGTCATAACAAGTTCTAGCATAACGAATGGCTTTATCTTCCTTTGCTTGCTTTAAAGACTTAATCTTAATAGGTGGTGCTATCGATAAAAAAGATTCCATTACTTGAGCAACTTCTTGACTTTGGATTCCGTAATATCGATGCCTTCCATGCTGAGAAACAGCTACGACATTTGCATCAACCATTTTTGCTAGATGAAAGCTTGCTGTCTGAGGTTTTATTCCTGCCATATACGCTAACTCACTAGCAGGATGATATCTACCGTCTAGTAATACCGTTAATATGGCAGCTCTTGACGCTTCACTTACAAGTGAAGCTATTATCGCCGCATTTGTATTTGTTTTCATAGACTTCCTCCTTTTGTAATTCATATTTCGATGATAATCGAAATAATTACGTTATACAATCAAATTAATGAATGAAAGGAGATAGAAACATGAGAACAAAAAAATGGAAGCACGTACCCGTCACTGAAACAATTCAACCCAAAATTCTTTATTACGGAACACCAGTTATTTTACTAAACACATGCAATGAGGATGAAACAGTTAATATTAGTCCATTGTCATCATCGTGGGCATTAGGTAATACGATCGTATTAGGAATTGGTCTAGGTGGAAAAGCAATCGAAAACTTAGAGAGACATCCTGAATGTGTTCTTAATATTCCAGACCCCTCCCTCTGGGAGAATGTTGAACGACTCGCTCCATACACCGGGAAAGACCCTGTACCAAATTTTAAAAAAGACAATGGATTCAAGTATGAGAAGGAAAAGTATGCTGTTAGCGGGCTAACTCCTTGTCCTTCCAAAGAGGTTAAGCCAAATCGTATTGCAGAGTGCCCCATACAAATTGAAGCGATCGTGAAGAATATTCAGATTCCCGAATACGCTCCATTCTTTGCAATTGTTGAAACACAGGCTATCCATGTACATGCACATAAGGAAATTATTATGAATGAAAATCATATTAATCCAAACAAATGGAGTCCACTACTATACAATTTTAGACATTACTTTGGTATTAGTGATGAACTTGGCAAAAGCTTTCGATCTGAAATTTAGGTGAAGGAAAAGGATAAAACAGGTTGGTGTATAATGCAAACAAGCTGTTGAAAAGCAACACAATGAAGAGCATCTTGGTGAATTCTACACTAAAGGAAGTGAAAAACGGAGAAAAAAGAGATCCAACCAAGCAAAATCGCTAAAGGAATGGGCTTGTCAAATAAAAGGAAACTTCAATTAGTGGGGGATTTTGTTTATCCTCCAATCAGACCTTTACTGACAGTCGATCCCCACTTACCAATATTGGTTTCACTTTATTGCTTGAAGTGGGGGTCTTACTGACAGTTATATGTGGGATAAAACTGGTGCGATCTTTATTAGCAGCTCAGTCTATCCCGATAACTTTACTTCGCCGCTCCAATAAAATAACATCACGCCATACGCCATCTAGTTTTCCAATTCGTTTTCGAATACCCACTTCATAGAATCCTGCTTTTTCATGTAAATAAATACTTCCTACATTTTCTGGGAAAACACCAGATTGTAGTGTCCAGAAACCAGCAGCTTCACTTTCCGCTACTAGAAATTCCATTAGCCTTCTCCCTAATCCCTTTCCCCTACTTTTTGCACCGAGATAAATGCTTAGCTCCGCAACACCAGCGTGAGCTTTCTTAGATGAAATTGGCAGTAAAGCAGCCCAGCCTACGACTCTACCATGTTCACGTACAACAAGTCTACATGTTTGTAAATACTTACTATTCCACTCATCCCAAGTTGGTGGTTCTGTATCAAATGTTGCATTTCCTGTCTTAATACCCTCTATATAGATATCTCTTACCTCTGGCCAGTCTTCCTTTTTCATGTATTCCATAATGATAGAATCAATGCTGTTAGTCATTGTTGATCCAAAACCTCCTTTTCAGTGTGCCATCTTCATCAATAAAGCTATTATCCTCTAACCCACCATTATTTACTATGGTTTTGGCTGAACCAATATTATCCTCATCACATGTTACTAGTACACGCTTTATCTTTAAATCCTTGCACACTCCCAAAGCTTCATGAAGCATACGAGTGGCATATCCCTTTCTACGTTCGGAGGGTCTAACACTGTATCCAATATGCCCACCAACATTTAATAAAAAAGAATTAAGCTCATGTCGAATATCAACCATTGCTACTATTCTATTCTCATCATTAATTAAGAAATAATTTGAGCTTGGTACACGATTCCCATGACCGCTTTGTCTTAAAGTCCTTGCCTTCAGGTAGGCACCATAAGTGTCATGTCCTGTTAAGTCAAAACTACTAGGAATCATCCGTGTCAGTCCCCATTCTTCCACATAAGCTCGGTGTTCTTTTTCCCATTCCTGAGCTGGCTCAACTAACCTCATCAATTCCACCTCTTCCCTAATAAAAAACCATATTGATTATAATTGATAGTAATTATAATCAATATGGCGGAAAAAGAAAACATCTATTTATTCATTTTTCTAACTTTTAACCACCCAGCAATGATATTCCATATTAACCCTACAATCATTAAAATTAATGTCCAAAGAGTTGCCGTTTCCCAGATTTTTTCAACAGTTTCATAGCTTTCACTTCTCTCTGTTATCATACCAGCCTGCTCAAGTTCTTGCATAAACGCGGGGTTCCAAAAATCAGGGCCGGTTACCATCAACAGAACTACCACAACGGTTATTATATCAATCACCACCGTAAATATAAGCAATTTACTAGTCCATTTTCCTTTTATTAGTTTGACAATTTCTTTAACTATAGCCAGGTTAAGAATGAGAAGGATAAATAACATATAACCTGAATACGTATCCTCATTTAAGAACGGGACTACAGTAGCAAATTCTCCTGTCTCAAAGCGCCACACGCCAAAGTAGTTACTTGAAAAGACCGCCATTGCCATAACAATTATAAAGAAAATAATCGCTGTAATCGGTTCGGATCGCTTAATCTGTCTTTTTAGGTCGGGAAGTTGCGGAAGATCAGATGGTGTCCAATTCTTTTCTATATTCAAATCTTGTCCATTTACTTGAACATACTCCAACAATACAAATACAGCTATTACCCAGCCAATCGCCATAGGTATCATCGTGAAAAATGACACAATATAATCTACAAACTGCTCCAATAGACTTGCTGGGTTCATGATAATTTGAATTACAAATTCAAAACTCATAACAATAACAACAGAATATAATGTTATTTTCATAACCGTCATAAATGGATCATAAAATTCAGGACCTATGATATACTTTTTTGTTTCACGATACTGCTCCGCAAGCTGCTTTGGGTCTCCTAGCTCGAGTAATACTTGCTCAGCGTCCTTATCAGTAGTACGCTTTCCATCCGTTCGTTCTTCCAGCATATCTGTAATTAGACCTTTAAGCTCTTGAGAAATATCTGCTCGCTGCGATTGAGGCAGCCGCTGCGTCACTGCGTAAATATACCTATCGATGATTTCCATCCGAGTCTCCTCCTTTTTCTAAACCAATTAAATGGTTTAAGCTATCCACCATTTCCTCCCATTCTTGCCATAATAGTTCAAATACTTCTGCACCTCTTTTGCTTAACATGTAGTATTTCCGTGGCCTGGCTTCATCTGTATTCCAAGTGCTTTCCAGCAATCCCTGCTTTTCTAGTCTTCTTAGCAATGGGTATAACGTCCCTGGTTCAACATGGATTCCCTCTCCATTTAGTTTCGTTACTAGAGAGTATCCATACTGTGGCTTCGATAATTGACTTAAAACACCAATTGTTAGCGTACCCCTACGTAGTTCCTGCGTTAGTTTATCTAAGTGCTGTTTAATATCGCTCATCTTATCAACTCCTAAAAACATTATGGTGTATGTCGTACACTATTGTAAAGTGCACATTAATAACCAAAACAAAACATATACTTTAACTTGACATTTGAGAGCTTTCAAACTATGCTCACCCCAAGATATAAGTACAAATGAGGAGTTTTATCATGCAAATATATGTAGATGCAGATGCTTGCCCTGTAAAGGATTCTGTCATTCAGTTAGCGAATGAATTTGAAATTACTGTTACACTTGTTCAAAGCTTTTCCCATTTTTCTAATCGACGCGAATTAGATGGAGTCAAAACTATTTATGTTGATGCAGGTGCTGACGCAGCAGATTATCGAATTATGAAATTAGTACAAAAAGGTGACATTATTGTAACTCAGGATTACGGCCTTGCATCCTTAGGGCTTGCTAAACACTGTCAAGTAGTTCATCACAAAGGCTTCCTTTATACGAACGAAAATATTGACCAGCTTTTACAAACACGCTATTTAAGTGCTATGGCAAGAAAAAGTGGGCAACGAACAAAAGGGCCGAAACCTTTTTCAAAAGAAGATCGTAGGCTATTTAAAGAACGGTTTAGAAATTTACTGGAACAACGGCAGGAATGATAAATGGATGACTGCTAGCTATTCTTTTCTCTACAAAAAAGAGGCTGAGACAAAAGAATGAAGAAACAATAAAAAACGAAAAGATAATTAATTTGAATTAAATATCTTTTCGTTTTTTGATTAGAATAATAAATTTAGCACCTGAAATAAGCGAGGATCCGGCGGGAACAGCACGAGTCCGAAGATCCACTTGGTAACGTGTTTTTCTTTACCAAGTTAGCTGAGGCTGTGCTCGCGGAAAGCGCATATAGTTTCACGGTGCGGCGATGATACTCCTATTGATAACATGATTATTCGTATTTTGAGTAAAGAAGTGTGTGTTGTCCCTGCCTCTTTTTTCTACTTTCTATTTGTCGCACGCCTTTTCCGATTCTCTCTTCGATATGGAGCTGTTTCATGTAATTTCTTTTCTTCATTCGTTTCTGGATATACTTGTGGCACAGGGATAGGTTGTCCTTGTTCATTGACTGCAACCATTGTGAGGAATGATTCCGTTGTTAATCTTTCAACCTGATTAATTAGATCACGCGCCGTTACTTTCACATATACTTCCATTGAACTTCTTCCTGTATATGTAACAAAAGCTTCCAATGTTAAGGAATCTCCGGCTTTCGCTGATGAAAGAAAATCAACCGAATCGATTGATGCCGTAACAACCGCACTTTTTGCATGCTTCATCGCACAAAGAGCACCAATTTCATCGATATAAGCCAATACCTTTCCACCAAAAATAGTATCTAAATGATTCGTATCTGGTGGGAGCACCAGCCTTGTTTGCACTGTCCTTGATTCGTTTATTGATACTTTTTCCATCTTTCCATCCTCCTATACGATTAAAAACATCTCCTACATGAGAAGATGCCCTGTAAGCTAACTTTTAAAATCAACCTTACTATTATATCATACCAACCATATGCTATTAGAATTTTAATATATCCATATAGATTATCTTTTGGCCATTTGTTAAAATTAATAGTTACTATCGCTTAGCTCTTGCAGCAAAAAGTAGGAATGATAAATGTTAAGTCGGCAGCTCATTCAACTAGCGTTAAGCTTTAATCTAAAAAGGAGGAATGTTTTATGAAGATTGTATCAATTGAACCAACACCTAGCCCATATTCCATGAAAATTAATGTTGATGAACACCTCACGGATGGACAAACTCAAAACTTTACATTAGCTGATGACAAACAGGATGCACCTGTTTATATACAAGAATTGTTCGAAATTAAAGGAGTAAAAGGTATCTACCGCGTCATTAATTTTATCGCACTGGAGCGAAATCCGCGAGTTGCTTGGGAGGAAATACTTCCGGCGGTTCGAGAAGTTTTAGGATCAGTAGAAAAAGAAAATGATGATGTTATTTCGACCAGCGCTAGTAACGAAGAGGCTTTTGGAGAAGTCCATGTTTATATTCAAACATTCCGCTATATTCCGATGCAGGTGAAATTAACAGAAGGTGACAATGAAAAACGCTTCGGCCTGCCTGATAGATTTATGAACGCTGCAATGAACGCTTCCACAGCTTCAGAAAACATGCTTGAAGAACGAAAATGGATCGAGCAAAACCCGCGATACGGTGATCTAGAGGAGATCGGACAGGATGTCGTTGAGGAGGTTTCAGCAAGTTACGACAACCAGCGATTATCTGACCTTGTCAATTATGCCTTAACTAATGATACATCCTTTGTTTCCTCTCTAAATAAAAAGGTGACACTTGAAATGCTTAATAATCCGAACTGGAAAGAACGCTATGCTGCGTTGGATCAAATGAACCCAACAAAAGAAGATTTACCTGTTTTAGACAAAGCACTAGAGGATGAAAAATCATCCATTCGTAGATTAGCAACTGCCTATCTCGGCATGATTGAAGACAAAGACGTACTTCCCTATTTATATAAAGCATTAACAGATAAAGCTGTCAATGTTCGGCGAACAGCAGGAGATTGTCTCTCCGACCTTGGATTTAAAGAGGCGATACCTGAGATAATCCACTCCTTATCTGATAAAAGCAGACTTGTTCGCTGGCGTGCAGCGATGTTTCTATACGAGCTAGGAGATGAAACTGCTATTTCAGCTCTAAGAACTGCTATGGAAGATCCTGAATTTGAAGTTAGAATGCAAGTGAAGATGGCTTTAGCACGAATTGAAGATGGAGAAGAAGCAAAAGGCTCTATTTGGAATCAAATGACACAGGCAACAAAGAAAGAATGATCAAGGCGGTACTTAGCTAAATGCAAGTCTAAATGAAGAATGTACTACTATAACTCCGGAAATATACGTAGACTTCTTGAAAAAGAAGAGCGCTTTTCTACGTGCGATGTAGCGCTGCCTATGCCTTATCCTGCGGAAAAAGGCATAGGCGAAGCCACATAGTACGTTAACACGATGAGACTCGTTAGCCGCCCACATAAAGCGAAGTATATTGCCAGATCCGTTTAATTGCACGAGTCATCGCTTTTTCTTTGCTTAAAACACTTTCGTCCCTGTCTCCTTTTTTGACACATACTAGTAAACAAGACTAGTTGTTTAACATCAACGCTTCTTGTGCCATGTTTTTATATTCATCTATTCCAGAGATTAATGCAAATTCGGCAATGGAAACCGGATAAGCTGCAGTAAGCTCAACAATATGTTCAAACATGGTTGGCCAAACATAACCTCCAGCTTCTTGATATGCAGCAATTAATTTTTTCACGGCATCCTCTCCAAATGATGCAAGATGCGCTACAAAATCATTAGCAGGATCATCTACTCTAGCTTCTGTCCAATCAATAATCCCAGTAACCTCCGCGTGCTTATTAATTAGTATATGGCCTGCATGTAAATCACCATGAATCATTGCTGTTTGTTCTGGCCACATCGCATCTGTTTCAAGCCAACTTTGCCAACGCTCCCATAATGAATCACTAATCGTAAATTCTGCCTGCACTTTATCCATACGGCTTTTCATGGATGCTCGTGATTCTGTTGGTGTATAAACGGTCACTCCTGCTTCCTTAGCAGATTGATGATTACTTTCATGTAGCTCTTTTATTACTTTTCCCAAGGTTATATGAAATTCAACTGGTACATTCTTGTCGTCAATTTCCCAAACATAACTTTTTGCTTCAGGGTCAATAGTCCCTGCCGGAATACCAGTTAATAGCTTATACGCAATCAAATCATCGGTGAAAATAGACCAATTTGGGATTTGAACAGTAAGATTCCTTTCAGCAATATCTAATATTCGCTTCTCCTGTCGGGCCCTTGGAATTACATCTTTACGCCTCGGCATCCGAAGCACCCATTGATCACCAAGCTGATCCTCCGCAAAGAAAACATGAAAATCTAATCCAGATTGATTCTCTTTTAGCGACTGTTCCACTAAATTCATATTATGTTTTTCCGCCAATTCCATAACTTGTTTTTTTGACAATGTCATGACAACCACTCCTCCCCATAGTTAGTGCCCCTTTTGTGATGGCTAATTATAACCAAATAAAAAACACAGACCACTGCCTGTGTACTGTATTATATAGATCACCCTTTATTTTTTCTAAACGAAAAAAGGGAGGTATACCCCCCTTTTTTACAGAACTATATGATTTCCTAAAAGGCAGACTATTCCCATTTACGCTACAGTACAAGCCAGCGTCCTTGAACTTATTCAGTTAATAGTTCAATCTTTTGGAAACGTAGTCTGTTTAAAATCATTAGGAAAACCTCCGTTCATTTTTAACTATTACTAGAATAGCACATATTTTCCAAATTGAAAGTTAATTTAACTATTTCATCGATACGTACCATGTGTTGGTTGAAACCTTCCTGACGATTGAAAAATGCTCCACATTATAATGTCCATACAACACTCGATCAGTGTTGCTTGAAGTCGGAGTCTTTTATTACGCTAGAAGAACTTCCCTGAAACATTTCACATAACCACTATCTTAAAACCTTTTTTGCTCGCCTTAGCGGCAAGTCTTTAAGTTATATTTGAGCTTCTCACTGCTACTCCACTTCTTTTAGCATTTTTTCCATGGAAGCAACCTTTTCTTTGATTTCTTTCATATCAGCAGTTAATTTTTCTTGATGCGTATTAGACGCTTTTTGTACTTCAATTGCTTCGGCAGCAAGTTTTTGATATACCTCTTCCTTTGAAGTTTTAATTCTTGTCTGCCACACTTTCGTAAGCGATACAAGTAATACAACCGCAAACCCAATAAGAAACACAACAAAAAGCATTCCTGCTAATTCATACATTGTTTCAGAATCCATTCCTATTTCCCTTCTTTCTTTTTAAATGTTATTGTTTTAGCTGCTTCTTTGATTAGTTCTGGAGTAATTCTAAAATCAAAAGAAGCGAGCTCATAATATTTCATTGCTTTTCCATCATGCGATAACTCCATTTCGTTCGTGACAATTCCAGCCTTTTCTAACTTCTGTAAATGCATATACAATAAAGGTCTGCTCATCTCTGCCTCTCTAGCCAATTGACTAACATACTTTCGCTCCTGATCTAAAATAGAAATAATTTTTAAGCGATGAGGATTAGCTAATGCCTCAAAAAAAGCAAGTAGCTGGTCTCCATTTAAATGATGCTTCTTATCCATTTCTCTCTAACACTCCTGGCTTCATTATCAATGCATTTACCATGGACACTTATTCTTCCCCATTGACAAACAAATAATTATCATGTGTAATAAATTTATTACATGTATTATAATTTGTCAACACATGTTTTGAAAATATACATCTCAAGTCGTATACCTAGATATTTCCTAAGCTACTTATAATTAATGAAGTAGTACCTTATGATTAAGTAGGAACAAAAACACAAGCGCTCAATTAGAAACGTAGCGACTGTGGAGCGAGTCAACGGAGATAAAGGAATCACGGTATGCTTACAAGCCGATGATAACTATCCTAGGGTGTCGTGAAGTCGCCTCGTTTCTGAGCACTGGAGCTGGACGGCTCAACACACCCATATTTTTCCACATGGCTAATTTTATAATTTCCTAGACTAGAACAAAATCTAAAAATTTTTTAGAATCTATTTAGGACTTTATTACGTATTAATTAATATAGTTGGACTTATCATTTAGAAATTTTAACTCATGAAGTATCGCTTAATGGGAGAGAGGGCTATGCAGAATAAAAAAGTTTATATACTGCTAACAGATACTGGGACAGTTTTTACGAGACTGATCCGGTTATATACTAGAAAACCATACAATCATGCTTCTATCTCGTTTGATCCTTCTTTGGAACGTGTTTATAGTTTCGGAAGAAAAACAGCTAAAAATCCTTTTATCGGTGGGTTTGTTCAAGAGGACGTAAAAAATGGACTATTTAAGCAGGCAACAGGTGTACTTCTATCCTTTACTATTACGGAACAGCAATGGCAGCAAATGCGAGCATATATTCAACAGCTTGAAGAGGAAAAAGATAAGTATCGCTATAATTTCTTAGGGTTAATTGCCATTATTTTTAATATGCCATTTAACCGAAAAAATGCTTTCTTTTGCTCTCAGTTTGTTGCAAGTGTATTGAAAGAGAGTGACATCGTCGATTTTGATAAGCCTATATCCTTAGTAACACCACATGATTTACAGCAAGTTAATCATTTTCAAGCAATTTATCAAGGTAAATTGAAAGACTATAAGCTTCAAACCGTTCAGAATCTTTAAAGCAAGGATAAGGCTCAGAGATAGTCAATGCTATTTATGGAAACTAGAATATAACCTCCAAAATTATTTTATAATTTCCTAGATTATAAAAAAGCTCAAGGCTTGGCTAGACCAAGCTTGAGCTTTTAACTTAATAGTTCGCTATGTTTCGTCCATTGTTTACGTTGAAATTCTCGTATTGCAGCACATAGTTCCTGTTCATTAAAATCCGGAAAGTACACATCGGAAAAATAGAGCTCTGCCATAGAAGATTGCCATAATAGAAAATTACTAACTCTTTTTTCTCCACCAGTACGAATTACTAACTCTGGATCTGGCAGTTCACTTGTATACAAGTAATTTCGAAACAACTTTTCGTCTACTTGATTAATATCAATTTGTTCATTTCGAGCTTCATCAATGATCTTACGGATTGCTTGTAAAATGTCAGCTCTTCCTCCGTAATTAAAGGCAAAGTTAACAACGATTCCAGTATTATTCTTTGTTTCTTCGACAGCTTGAATAAGTGACTGTTTTGTCCGCTTTGGCAATTCATCGATATTTCCTGACAAGCGAATCATTATATTTCTCTTCTGAAACTCTGGAAGTTTTTGTTTAAAGAATTTAACAGGTAGCTGCATCAAATAATTAACTTCATCTTTTGGGCGTGACCAATTTTCCGATGAGAAAGCATATAATGTTAAGACTTTTATATTTAATTCTATACTAGCATCGATAATATGCTCCATAGCTTGTGCTCCAGCATAATGTCCTTCACTTCTCGTTAACCCTCGTTGTTTTCCCCATCTGCCGTTACCATCCATCATAATAGCAACGTGTGTAGGAATGTATGCGTTCATAAAGATCCCCCTTGCATTAAACTCCCTATTGAAAAACCAGGGATCGTTTTTTAATCTACATATAAATTATCTAATTTGTCTTCTATCTTCTGTCTAGTAAAATTAAAGGATTGCCACGACTTTTCTGTATTCCGCTGCACCTGGTTGATTCGTCCTATTAATAACTCCTCTAATCCATGATAGTTAGGTTCCTTTGTATATAGTTGTAGCAAGCCATTCCATCCACTATATGAAAGTGTGTTCAAATAATAGATATCTATCTTTCCAGTCTCTTCATATCTTTCTAAGTTCTTATCTGTCACAAGCTTTTCTATATTGATCACATTCATCCCTGTATAAAAGATCATTCCTGCTATAAGATAAAAATGCAAAAGTGATAGTCTTGTTAACCATACACGTATTAATGTATATGCAAATATTACCATAAGGAAGATCATGAATCCATGCGCTAATACTCGATCTAACGTATAACCATATGCTTCTTCATACATACTGAGCCTTTGATATGCAGAAATAAGCATAATCGAAGTCAAACCTATCAGCAAAGTGTAAAGAATTTTTAACATACGGTTAAGCTTGACACTAGTATTTTGTACGAAGCGCATAAAGCTAATTAGTATCGACCAATTAATTAATGTTACAATGATTAATTCAAAAAAACCTTTCCTTGCATATTCAGCAAAAGTGTAACCGGAATGAAGGCTTTCACCAAAAAAATACGAAAACTGAATGCACACGAACAGTAAATACACAGAAAGCAGCATGAGAAGAATCGTAACTGCTGTCAGCCCGTTCCAATTTTTTTCTTGTGGGCCTGTTATCCCTTCACGAGTAGAGGGCTTTTTTGGCAAAACACGAAACAAACCGAAGAAAAAGAATGCTACTAATAGCACAATAGCTATACGCCAAAATTCCTTTAAAAGATTCATTTGCATTATAAAATTGGGTACACGCAGCACTAATTCTTGAAACACCTTATCGGCAGACATTAGTAAGGTTATAACAATGAGTAACAATGGGATACCAATTCCTAGTCCAATCAGTATGGGTTTTATAGGTATTACCATATCCTTATTATTGTATTTAAAAACCCGTTTAAATAATTCGTCACAAGCATTTAAACTATAACGTACGGACTGGCTACACTTTTCTTTCAATATTGTTACAAATTCAATACTAACCCAAGCGTATTGGTCTGGTGTTGTAATTAAGACAAGATGACAATATATAAGTAACGGAATAACAACTAAGTTTATTTCATAAAACAGAATCGAGTCCAAATATAAATAACTTCCTGCTAATAGCCAAATAACAACCATCAACAGCATACCAATTCTTCGATGATAAAATGCAAATTGAAAATGCAGAAATATTACCATATATAATGCCACAATAAATACGATATAGGAGATACCTATCTTACCATGAAAAAAACAAACTTCTGCAACTATCCCTAATCCCAAAGATACTAATAATAACCACACACCTCGCAAATTTATTTGGTTTACCATCTAATCCCTCCAAACATTGTTATTTTATATATAGAATAACTATGTATATAGAATAACTATGTATGTAACTAAAAATTTTTATCTGAAATTAATGTGTAAGCAGCGCGATCAAGTTGCTGTTATTATCACGCTACTTTTAGTAAAACAATCACTACGCTGTATCGTATGATTAAGGCTAAGCACTTATTATACAGATAATTTACGTCCCCAACGAAAACCAACCAAACACACGGGATATAAAACTATTGTAAAACCTATACAAAGCATGATAAAGGGCACATTTAACAAGGGCTGAAACCACTCATAGGGAATAAGTTTAAAAAGGGTTAAATACATAAGCAGTAAATTTGGTACAACAGAGACGATAAACGTTTTATGTAATAGCCTTCTACCACCATCACCAAACTCCTTACCAATTTCATAGCCTAATAGTCCCCAAAATAATGTATAAACAATCATTATAATAAAAGTAGTCTCTGTTAGTCCATGCCATAATTGCTCCACCCAATGCCAAGAGAAAACATTATAAATTATTGTTAGAATTACTCCGCCAAGAAACATAGCAATATTTAAACCAACGAATAACCATTGTGTTTTTTTAGGAGTAATCGCTGCTTCCTGTCTCCACAAAAGTGCTATTTCTTGAGGGGAACCAAGTCTTTCAATTAATTTCGAATAGTTATCTACAGATTCAGCACCTTCTTCCTTCATCCATTCATGAACATGTAATTCATATTCTGCTAAAATATTAACTTTATCTGGATGATCACCTATTGCTTGTTCTAGTTCTTGAAGGAAGTATTGACTTGCTGTCTTCATGATTCCTTTCTCCGGATTAAATTGTTCATCACCTGTACATAGCGATGCCATTCATTTGTTTTCTCTTCCAGCATTGCTTTCCCTTGCTCTGTTATGCAATAATATTTCCTTGCTGGTCCCTTTTCTTGCTCTTGCCAATAAAAAGTAATATATCCCTGTTTTTCGAGTTTATGGAGCGCGGGATATAATGTTCCTTCTTTGATTTGCAAATGATGTTCACTACGCTGGTCCATTTCCTTAACTAGCTCATAGCCATACATATCGCGTTCATTTAAAAGCTGTAATACAAGTAAGGAAGTACTTCCTTTTACTAACTCTCGGTTAAACATTTTCTCACCTACCTAGAAATATTAGGTATATACACTATATAAAATACTTGCTCTTTTGTAAAGGGCTATCATAAATGTCTAACACCATATTTGAATTATTAGCCGATTGTATTATAGACAAAATAAAGGAAATTATATATAATTGCACTAATAAAATTGTAAAGGGTGACCTAATTACATGAAGTACTAATCCTATTCACTGAAAACATTCGAGTAAGGGTAGTCTAATAACAGATTCAATCTGTTTATTTTGCTATGCCATTAACGAAGTTTCAGAATAGGATTGTGCTTGATGTGACTGGTTAAAAAAACGCTGTCTAATGTATTTGATTATTCGCAGACAACCGTGTAAGTTAGCCAATACACATTTGCCTCCTATTCTGAAATGAGTGGGAGGCATTTTTTGTCTCTACTTTTAAAGGAATTGGAGATGAAATGTATGAAGTTATTGGAAGCTCAAAAATTAAAAGTATTTATACAGGATCGGAAATTAATTGATGTAGAAACACTTCGTATCCATAAGCACCATCGAATAGGTCTTGTCGGAAAAAATGGAAGCGGAAAAACAACCTTGCTCCAACTACTGGCAGGTGAAGAAACGCCTGAAGAAGGTGAGGTAATCTCACAAGGAACACGTGAATTACTTCCCCAATTGAAACGAACAACTACGACCAAAAGTGGTGGTGAAGTTACACAAGAATATATAAACCATTCTTTGGCAAAAAAATCAGATATCTTATTTGCGGATGAGCCGACTACGAATTTGGATACATTTCATATTGAAAAGTTGGAAAAACAGCTACAAAAATGGCATGGTGCATTGATCATCGTTTCCCATGATCGAGAATTTTTAGATGCACTATGTACGACCATTTGGGAATTAGAAGACGGGAGATTGTCCGTATACAAAGGCAATTACTCAGATTATCGCGCACAAAAGAAGCTCGAAAGAAGACAGCAGGAGCAGGCTTATGATCAATATATCAAAAAGAAAACGCAATTGGAAGAAGCCCTAGAATTAAAAGAACAAAAAGCGCAACGAGCAACTAAAAAGCCAAAGCAGACAACTAACTCAGAAGCCAAAATAACAGGTGCCAAACCCTATTTTGCTAATAAACAAAAAAAATTACGGAAAACAGTCAAAGCCATAGAAACTAGGTTAGAGAAACTAGAAAAAGTGGATAAAGTGAAAGAACCTACTCCCATTAAAATGAATCTACCTAATGATATAAAGATAAATGGTAGGATAATCTTACGTGTTGAAGACCTAAAAGGAAAGGTGGGAAAACGCACTCTCTTTAATCAAGTTCGTTTTCACGTTAGAGGCGGAGATAAAATCGCCGTAATTGGTCCTAACGGAAGTGGGAAAACTACGCTCATTAAAAAAATGGTAAACGAAGGAGAACATGTTCATCATTCGCCATCAATGAAAATTGGTTATTTTAGTCAAAACCTAGATATACTTGATACAAATGAAACCATTATAAAGAATGTCAGTATTACATCGATTCAAGATGAGACCTTGATTCGGACTGTATTGGCAAGGCTCCACTTTTCTCAAGATGATGTGTATAAACGTGTGCAAGTACTTAGTGGGGGAGAACGTGTAAAGGTTGCTTTTGCTAAGTTATTTGTAAGTAATATAAACACCATTGTTTTAGATGAGCCAACCAATTTTTTAGATATCGAAGCAGTAGAAGCACTGGAAGAATTGCTAAAAAATTATCAGGGAACAGTACTATTCGTCTCCCATGATCGGCGTTTTATCCAAAGCATTGCCTCACGAATTATTGCTTTTAAAAGTGGTACAGTTGACATCTTTGAAGGTACCTATGACGAATTCAAAAACCATATACCAAAGACGGAAGAAAATGCAACAGAGCAAGAATTGATTGTATTAGAAACAAAAATTACAGAAATACTAAGTAAACTTAGTATAGAACCTTCAGAGGAACTAGATGAAGAATTCCAAAGACTTTTAGCACGAAAAAGAGAGTTGATAAGAAATAAATGACGATTGTTACACACATGAATAAGTTGACAGACTCTAACGAATGATTTACATTTAATTAATAATAAATTAATTAAATATAAATGTCTAAGGTGGTTAAATATTGAGTGAAAATCTATCATTAAAATCATTTGTTGTATTAATGAAGTCTTCAAAAGCCGTTCAGGAGCGAATAAAAAAGGATATCAGCAGCTATGGTATGCGAACTTCTGAATTTACTATATTAGAAACGCTATACCATAAAGGAAATCAAACGATTCGAGAAATATCGGAAGGAGTATTAATTAGTACGGGCTCTATCACATACGTGATTGATAAGCTAGAAAAGAAAGGTCTACTTGAAAGGCAACATTGCCATGAAGATCGGCGCGTTGTTTATATTCATATTACGCATGCTGGGAAGGAATTAATGGATGAAATATTCCCAAAGCATCAAAAGGTTATTGAAGAATTGTTTATCGGAATTAACGATGAGCAAAAGAAATCGTTAATTGATGTTCTTAAACAAGTTGGACGCCGCGCATAATCCAGGAAGGAGATTCATCATGAAGCATATCTTTCAAAAAGGAACAGATCAAACAAAACCAACGCTTTTATTATTACATGGTACAGGCGGAACGGAGCAGGATCTTATTCCATTGGCAAGTAAAATTGATCCAGAAGCGAATATCCTCAGTGTACGCGGTAATATTCTTGAAAATGGAATGCCACGCTATTTCAAACGATTAGCAGAAGGAGTATTCGATGAAGCAGATTTAATTTTCCGTACAAAAGAACTAAATGAATTTTTAGATGAGGCTGCAGAAAACTATCAGTTTGATCGTCATCATATCATTGCTGTTGGATATTCCAATGGCGCTAATATTGCTGCAAGTTTACTTTTTCATTATAAAAATCCCTTAAAAGGTGCTATTCTTCATCACCCGATGGTACCTCGAAGAGGAATTTCATTACCAAATCTTTCTGGGATCAATGTATTTATTGCAGCAGGTACGAATGATCCAATATGTCCTGCTGAAGAATCTGAAGAACTGAGGCAATTATTAGAAAATGCAGGAGCAAATGTAAAATTACATTGGGAAAATCAAGGTCATCAGTTAACGTTAAATGAGGTAGAGGCTGCGAGAAATTGGTACCAACAGTTATAAAATAGGAGCACTAACGTATAATTGAACTGCACCCTATTGTAAGATCTGTCTAACAACGGAGGTGCAGTTCATCTTATGCTTATTTTTTTGTTAATTCCGAATAATAATGTAAGCTACATATAGCACATAACCAGCTACAAGAAATACTCCCTCTGTCTTCCCTATTCGATAATTTGTCCTCGAAAAAATTAGCAGCAAAACCGTTAAACCAATCATCATGATAATGTCTATAATAACTTTACCATTAACAGCTAGTGGCGTAATCACAGATGATGTTCCAAGTACAAATAAGATATTAAAGATATTGCTTCCAACGATATTTCCTAATGCAATTTCACTTTCCTTTTTCAAAGCAGCTGTAATGGAGGTCACTAGCTCTGGAAGGGAAGTTCCAACTGCAATGATTGTTAAACCAACTAGAGCTTCACTCATTCCCAGTGAATAAGCGATTTCCTTCCCGTTATTAACTACCATTTGTCCACCAATAACAATACCAGCTAATCCCAGTACTGTAATTAAAATGTTCTTCCCCCATTTTGTTTGTTTTGCTGATTTGTCTTGCGCTGTATTTTCTCTACTCTTTAATGCGACCTCAATCACATAATACATAAAAACAGAAAGGAATAGTAAAAAGATTAGTCCATCACTTCGAGAGATATAGTTTATCTCAAACCCTTGTAAAACCGTATCGCTAATTAAAATTAATAGTGCTACACTGGCCAATAATGTAAATGGAATTTCCTTACGAATCGTCTCATTTTCTACTTTGATTGGGAACAAAATCGTCGCAATCCCAACGACAAGTGTTAAATTAAAAATATTACTCCCAATAACGTTCCCCATTGAAACATCTGCAGTACCTTGTAAAGCCGCAACAATACTCACCGTTGCTTCAGGTGAGCTAGTACCAAATGCCACGATTGTTAAACCTATTAAGATTGGTGGAATGCGAAGCAATCTAGCAATATTCGATGAACCATCCACAAATAAATCTGCACCTTTAATTAACAAAACGAAACCAATAATCAAAAATAAATATGCCATGTGACCTTCCTCTTCTACAAAAAGTTATCAGTTGTACTACGGTTTAATGTATCAAAAAGTCACAAAAACATGTAGACATATTTAAATTTCTTTAGAAATTCTTCAAAGAAAGAGCTAGGAAATGATAGCTTTTTTATTTCCGTAAATGAATGAGATTCTTTGAAGGGTCTTCCACTAAGTATCCATTATTCTCTTCCTTTATTTTAACCTCACTAGCCTTTAAGCGGTCGATTGCATCATCTAATGTTTGCTTATCTGGGTAAACAAGTGTAAATAATTTTAGACCCACACTATTATTTTCCGGTGCCGGTGCTCCCTCACCATTCCATATATTAAGTCCAATATGATGATGATAATTCGCTGTAGATATAAATAATGCACCAGGATAGTTGGAAACGACGTTAAATCCAAGACCTTCTACATAAAATTGTTTGGCTTCTTCTAAGTGTGCGACATGCAAGTGAATATGACCCATAACCGTTTTATTTGGTAAATACATCCATGGTGATTTCAATTCAGCTAGAAGCCCCTCACCTTCTAACGGTTCTGTTGCCATGGTCACTTGATTATTTATCCACTCCCACGCTGACGATAGTCGATCAGAATAGACCTCAATACCATTACCATCTGGATCTGATAAATATAATGCTTCACTAACAAGGTGATCAGATGCCCCTAACTGGACATTTTGTTGCAAACAGTGCATTAAAAAAGAAGCAAGATCAGCACGTGTTGGTAATAATAATGCAAAATGGTACAAACCCGTTGTTTTCACCTGCTTAGATAATACTTTTTCTGGCTCCTCTAAGGTGAGTAATGATGTTTTGCCATCCGCTGTTAAGACCACCTTCCGCTCATTCCTTTCAAGGATATGGAATCCAATGATGTTCTGATAAAAATCAAGTGAGTTGTTCAGATTCGTAACATGGATGGATACGTCGCCTACATATGTTGCACGATTGCTAAAGAATGTTCTTTCCATAACCATTGTCCTCTCTTCTTTTATATAATTACATTTTGAAATACAGTTACTTTGTGTAAGTTTATAATCTATTTTCTTAACTGTCAATTTATTAATCTATACAAATGAATTAATAAATAACTATAAATTCACGTCTTATACTACAACCTTTATTACAATCAATGATAAGCACAATTTGATCATGACGTTTTAACTAAAAAACCTGAATAAGAAAAACTGAGCAAAATTCGCTCAGTCCTTATCACTACATGCTCAGATTTACGCTCCCTCTAGTAGCTATTATGGAATAATAGCTACTGCTTGACCACCACTCCGGCTGCCCACT
>NZ_CANMAB010000058.1:0-25519 GCF_947495635.1 uncultured Virgibacillus sp.
CATCAAACATTTCAAAATAACTACTTGGCTTAACGCAGTCATTGCACTGATTTTATACTTTCTTAACTTATAAAAAAAAGACTTCGTAGCGTCCAAGAGAACGAGAAATTTAACAAATCCCAAACGCTTTTTATTCTGAATCTATTTCTAATTCTTTTGGACGTTCTCCTTTTTTATTCATCAAACGAATGTGTAACGGTTTAATCTCTAATATGGTTAGATTTGGATCGTCTGGTCCATCAAACCATACTTTCATTTGCTCATTCCAAATCTGCTTTTTTAGGTCAGGGGAATTATTAAAGGAAACCTTACCTTCGTATTCTACATAGGAATCACCGAATCCCTCACCGTCATAACCCAAAATAATATGCGTATATGGGTTTTCTTCTATATCTTCTGTCTTGTCTGTTTGCTTACTCGTTGGTGTATATAGAGATAGGTTTTCATGAAAAAAAGTCATATACCTTGAATGTGGCATCTTGTTTTTTACCGTTGCCATCGTACCAACAAAGCTGTTGTCTAAAATATGCTCAATATCTTGTTTTATTTTATGCTGACTCACACTTTTACACTCCTTTTTGTTTCTGCTATAGATATTATTCCTTAGTTACAAAATCTTAAACAGGGAGAAGATCAAATCTGTAATAGAACGGCAGAAAGAACTTCTCATTTACTTCGCATGTATGATAAAAACGTTATATTTCTGGCTAGCCCTTTAAATGAGATTGGATATATTCATACCCTTGTTTATTTCCAGTAATCTCAGCTAGTTTATATACATTTTTTAGCAACAACTTCCGGTCAAGCTCGAAAATAAATTCTGTATAAATATGATCTATTGTATTTCTTGCAAATTCCCATATCACTTGATGGTGTTATTCATTTATGGACTCAGCCAACCGTGCTAAAGCTGCGATTATATGGTTTTTTTGTGAATAGTGCCGAATAATTCCCAACCCTTGATAAAGATGATATTCAAAGTTATCAACACCTAGTAATAGACGTACCTGGTGATTATTATCCATTAAGTACGGCGAAAACGTGGTACGTTGTTCTAAATATAGCAGTAGGTCTGTTACTTGGTATATTGTATTGGAAGCTGTTTTTGGATCATCGTTACCAATTGATTTTATTGCTATCTCAGCAAGCTTATTTAATCCAAATTTCAAATCTTGAATCTCGGTTTCTTTGTGTCCAATACGAATAAGCTGTATATACTTTGATTCATCAATAGCTCCTGCACCAGGGCCCCAATAAGAAAAACTACCAACACGTACTTCCATCTTCAACAAAATGTTGTCTTTCTGTGCCTCCTCAATTAGTTCATTGAAAAGTATAAGTTGAACATAACCAGATAAAGGTGTTGATACAGTATGTAGTTCTTTTCTATATGTTTCCATTAGATTCCCTGGCTATTGCTGGAAGTGGGGGACTTACCAGTTATATGGATAAAAAAATAGCTGCCGATATATGCTCTCGGCAGCTTAAAAAGCCATTCAACGTCCCCTCGTTTTCTATACAACGAGAGATTGCACTACATTTCATGTTAGCTTCTTTTTACTTTGCAATAGCTAATGTATCCTTAATCGTAATATCGGAAGAGAAGGCCATGACTGTTGTGTTATCTGCATCAGCGTCAGATGCAAGCCCTGTCTAATACTTTCCAGCATCACAGGTTTTTATATCGCTAAAATTGTCTTATATTGAACTACCTTCACCTCACGCTTCATCGTCCAATACGCTCGACTTCACTTAGTCGTTGTTGCACTTATTCATAATATGGCACTCCTTCATTATCACCAATCAAGCCAACTACCATGGAACAAAACGTATTAGCAAAATGAAGCGTTCTAGCTAGTTCCCAGCCGTGCAACAGTCCATATAGTATACCTGCATTAAAGCCATCGCCTGCGCCAACCGGATCCACTACCTTTGAAGGACTTAAAGGTGTTTACAAATTTTATTGAACCTGTTGATCATGGATTGAAAACAATCATCGCCTCACCTAAGGTAATCACTTCATTCATGCTAATTCCTCCAAACGACTCTTCCATCTAATTATCCCCGGTGTCGTGTATCAATAATGCCGTTCTTAGCAGCAATAACCATATCTGTCATATTTACAAACAAACCAGTTTCTACAACACCTACCGTTTGTTTTAATTGCTCATGTAATTGTTCTGGTTGTTCGATAAGATCAAACTGGCAATCAAGAATATAATTATGGTTGTCAGAAATAAAAACGTCCTGATCACTTTTTCTTAGTTTTGGGTTACACCCAAATGCCGCGATTCTTTCCGCTGTCTTTTCCCAACCAAACGGGACAACTTCCACTGGCAATGGAAAACTCCCTAGATGTGTAACCATTTTTGAATAATCGACGATAATAATCAGCTTAGTGGCTGCTACATCGATAATTTTTTCCCGAACAAGTGAACCTCCCCCACCTTTTGTTAATTGCAATGAGCTATTGACCTCATCTGCGCCATCAATTGCTAGATCAATCTTAGTTGCTTTAGAATATCCAATTAATGGTATTCCAAGCTTTCTAGCAAGCTTTTCTGTTTTTACAGATGAAGGAATGCCTTTTACATCCATGCCTTCTTTAATTCTCTTTGCTAGTGCTTCCAACATATAATTTACCGTCGATCCAGACCCAAGTCCTATCGTCATCCCAGTCTGAATGTATTTGACTGCTGCTTCTGCTGCTAATTGTTTATCCTCAATTGAGCTACTCAATGGTAAATCACTCCTTTAACTAAACAAATTAGGTATAAAGTGAAACTTCCTTCCGTGGGAGGGTTGTTTATCTCCCACGGATGGTTAGTACCACAAGGTTATGACCTAAACGCCTTTGAACCAATCGGACATTTACTGCCAGTTATATGCGGGATAAACAACCCCTTCCAACGCTAAAGCTAGTACGCTGCTTTTCTACTATACTGTCTAGCTATTTCTGTTAATTGTTGATAATCCTCGGGACTTTTTAGCCGCTGAACGTTTACCAGGTTACTGCCTATGCCTACCGCCTTACTTCCTTTATCCAGATACACATTCATATTATCTAGTGTTATTCCCCCTGTAACCATTGCTTCTACATGCGGAAGTGGGCCAAGGATATTTTTAACATAATCGGGACCGAATGTATCAGCTGGAAAGATTTTAACCATCTTCGCCCCATGCTCATAGGCAGTAATAATTTCTGTGGGAGTTAACACACCAGGTATAGTAAGCAATCCATATCGATTCGTTAGTTTGAGCGTCTCTGTATTTAAGGTTGGCGATACAATGAATGCTGCACCAGCAAGCATTACTGTCCTTGCTGTTTCTGGATCAAGTACAGTTCCTGCTCCAATGCATACATCCTGTTTCATATGTTCTACTGCTTTCGCAATTACATTAGCTACATTAGGGGTTTCTGCTGTAATCTCAACAGCTTTCACCCCCCCTGCAGACAATGCTTTTAATATCGGTACAATGTTATCTTCGTTTGCTTTACGAATAACCGCTACAACTTTGGTATCTTTAATAATATCTATTGGATTCATTATTTTATCCCCTCTTTACTCTAAATTTGCGTGCCTTTGATTTAATTCTTTAATCTGATCCTTCGGTAGATGTTGCAATATATAAGCAATTACAGCATCTAGCAACAGATGAGCAGGTTGATCAAATTGACTACCTAACGGTTGAATAGTTGAAGGCTCGGGTGGCAACCTTTTTTAGTAGCAGCTGGAACCTTCACGACACATTGACTCAACGTTGCAATTGCCGATTGTTTATTTGTCGTAACCAAGGCTATTTTCGCTTCAATTGCTTTGGCCTTTTCGGCAAAGTACGTAAGCGTACCTGTGCTTCCGGATCCGGATAAAATAAGCAACAAATCATTCGCATCAAAAATATCTTACCAATGAAGCCAGATCGTCCTGTGTCAGCAACAAAAATTCGATTTGCTTTTTGGAGTTCTCCAGCTAAATTTATGCCTTCCTCTGTTTTTACACGGTGTAATCCTTCTGATACTTCCGATGCAATCGTATTAATCGTTCTTTTTATAAACATCCTTCCTTTCAGCTAGCATGATTCCCTGTCTATTAATTGAGGTGGAAAACGGTAAACCTGAGCTGCTGTTCCTTGATCTTCTTGATTTATTTGCTTAAAAAGCAATTGTGCAGCTTTTTTTCCCATTTTAAATGCAGGCTGGGAAATTGTCGTTAGCGTTGGATAATAGAACGAAGCAAACGATACATCATCAATCCCAATAATCGCCAAATCATTCGGAATATTCACATGATGATCCTTCGCGTATTGTAAAATCTCAAATAACACACGATCATTCAAAGCTAGCAGAGCCTCAGGTGGATCTGACAACGAAAGCATTTGTTGAATAATCATTTGCATGTCAGTAAATGCTCCACTTGCTAAATATTCTGGTTGAAATGATAGATTGTATTTTGCTAATGCTGTCTTATATCCTTGAATTCTTTCCAGTCTTGGTGTTACAGGCATATCTATCAGTGGAGAAATCATTCCTATTTTTTTATAACCAGCCTTAACAAATTGATCTACAGCTAATTCAGATGCTCGTTTATTATCTAATAAAACAGCATCCATATGAATTCCCGGCACTAGTCTATCCATAAATACGAAAGGATATCTTTCATCAAGCAGTCCTTGATATAACTCCATATTTTCTCCCGTAGGAAAAGCTATAATACCATCAACCTGCTTTGCACGAAGCATTTCAATATAGCGTTTTTCCTTTACAGGATCATCATCTGCATTACATACGATTACGTGAAAGTTTGATTCGTGACAAAAATCCTCAATTGCACGAATAACCTGTGTGGAAAAAACATGGAGAATATTTGCAACGATGACCCCAATTGTCTTTGTTGATTTCTGCTTTAAACTACGAGCAATAATATTTGGACGATAACCTAGTTCAGTAACAGCTGTCTCAATGCGCTTTTTCGTTTCTTCCCCCATATAGTCATATCGTTTATTTAAAAACTGAGATACCGTGCTTTTAGAAACATTAGCATGTGCTGCTACATCAGCAATTGTAATTTTTTTCATTTTATTCTCCTTATCCAATTACTAAATCGGTTTAGTAAATCGGTTTATTTCAAGTATAAATGAACTGAAAGCGGTTTACAAGATAAAATGAAACTTCCATCAGTAGGGAGCTTACTACCAGTTATATGCGGGATAAAAAGAGGTTGGGACAAAACACAACTTCTTTACTCAAAATACGAATGATCAAGTTATCACGCCGCACCGTGAAAATATACGCTCTTTCCGTGGGAACGGCCTCAGTTAACTCGGTAAGAACACGTTACCACGTGGATCTTCGGACTCGTGCAGTTCCCGCCGGAGTCTCGCTTATTTCAGGTGCTAAATGAATGATTCTGATCAAAAAACGAACGATAATTAATTCAAACTAATTATCGTTCGTTTTTATTGTTTCTTCATTCTTTTGTCTCAGTCTCGCTTAGCAAATATTAATTTCTATGAATAACGTTTTTTTCGGATACCTTTCCAAACGTTTTCACTATGATTGGGGTTAACCATTCCATGCTATATTCAAGTAAATCCTTCAAATCATTAAATGTGTGTATATCTGCAAAGCTGATTTGAACAACAGCACGACTTGTGTGAAGCTTGTCCACATGCATTTGCGGTAAGATTTCTTTCTCCTCACTTACCAACTGATGCATCCAATCGCGTATCTCATTAACTTCTGGAAACTTCCGCTTAGAATTCGCTTGATAGTACACATAGATTAAAAAAGCAATTTCTCCATTTTGCTCAAAAGGATGTAACAAATCAAGCACACATTCAAGGTATACATGACCATATTCAATTACCCATTCTGGTTTTGCAATTCGTGCAATCGCCTTAAATTCTTCCGCTCCCTGTAAAGCATCCATTTCAATTACATCTTGTTCAGCAACGTTTATTTGACAAATTAATTTTTTAAACAATAAATGACGCTGTTGCTCATCCAGATCCGGATTTGCCAATAATGTAATAGCATGCTCTTCCAGACTCATATCAGCCACATAATAGAAGCGTTCAAGCATCTCCTGAAAGTTAAGAAATAGCTGCTTCAGTGATTCGTTTGTAAACAAGTTAGCCCATATATCCTGTAAAAAAGTTCGATAATCAACGATATGAATATTTTTAACTTGGTCCTTACCAAAAGGGTCTAACGTTAAAATGACATAATCCACGAAAACAGTAGTATGATCAACACCAAGCTTCGTACAAAGGTTTTCTAAAGCGGTATCCGTTTGAAGGCATTCTGTATGTTTACCATTTTCATCAGGGTTTAGTATATTTTCAATAACGACAATATGGTTAATCTGATTATCTTCTACTACTAAAAGCACAAGATCAATGATACCCATACTTTTTCCGAGTGCCATTCTCGAACGAGCTCGTACTTCGGTGTTAGCGTTTATCTCAACATGTAATGTACTGAAATCTCGGAGAAATTGAAGTGCAAATTCTGAGGAGTAGTTGATAAAAGTAGCAAACATATTAGCGATGACATCTTTTTGATAAAAACAGTTAAGCGCGTCAAAAATATTTAAGGAATTTGTGTTAGCAGCATCTAGAGTATGTTTCACAAATCGTACCTCACTTCTATTAAATTCACGTAGGAATAATTTACCACGTAATTAGTTTAATAGAATGAACGAAGAAAGGAAACAAAAAATACTTCAAATAAGCAAAATATTAAGTAGAAAATACAAACGTTTCATTCAAATTAATGTAGGACCCTGATAAGTTCATCTATGCTTCTCCAATAACTACCTCGTTAACGGTTATTTTATCCCACATATAACTGATTAAAGTTTCAATTTATTGTTTTTAGTCATGAATGACTAGAAGCATTCATAGGTATAAATGAAAACTCTATTTAGCAGAGAACATGTTCATCTTTCTCAGAAAAGAATCGAAACAAATGAATGTAAGGTGGGGGCTAATAATGAATGAGACGATAGGAGTTACAGAAGAAGAGATTAAACGTTTTTATGTTTTACACGACCAGAAAAAAGAAATCGAACAAGAGTTACATCAATTAAAGAAGAAGTTCCACCAATTTCTTGATGGATCCATTGGTAAAGAACGTAAAGGAGAAATTATACGTGGTGACTATCAGGTACATCGCCAAATCCGTTCCTCTAGCAATTATATGCCTGAAGTAACTGTGCAAAAACTAGACGACTTAAATTTGAGTGATTTTATTATTACTGAGAAACGACCAGATACAGAGAAGCTTGAAGCAGCAATAAAGTTGGGGTTTGTAGACGCAGCTACTTTTGAAGATTGTAAGAATACCAAAGTAACTCAAGCGATCGTTGTCAAAGAAGTAAAACAGTAAAGAAGAGCTTTTACATTTACAATGGGAGTGTAATATTAACTGTGTAAGTAAGAAATGCGTACGGTTTCTTATTTACACAATTTTTTATTTGGTAGAATAACAAGGTAAAAGAGTGTTTTAAATGGGTAAACCTAAAAGAGATCCTAACTTAAAATTAGCTAACAAGATTATGGAACAGTATCAACCTGAAACGGTAAAAGATGTGCAAATGCATTAAAAAACATATTTGAGCCTATGTTTGAGACGATGTCAAATGGCGAAATGGACCATCACTTAGGTTACTCTTCAATGAATCTTAGTTATTTTGATCAATCCCATTTCAGCCAAGATTTCAAAAGTCGGAAAGACTTCAGATAACCTATCTGGAAAGAAACAAACGCTAGGAGTAATACCCCATTTGAGAATAATCGAATACATTAGCTTCACAAAGAACAAAACGAAGGGCGGTTAAT
The DNA here is from genome assembly GCF_947495635.1 of uncultured Virgibacillus sp. Classification (NCBI taxonomy): domain Bacteria; kingdom Bacillati; phylum Bacillota; class Bacilli; order Caryophanales; family Bacillaceae; genus Virgibacillus; species uncultured Virgibacillus sp. The sequence continues at coordinate 7,843 of NZ_CANMAB010000058.1, forward strand.
CCTATGCTTACAATTCTAGCTGGAATTGGCTTAGTAGGAATAGTTATTTCAGGAATCTTCTTAGGAGTTTTTACGAGCGGACAGCAGCAACGAGCTAATTACCATTCAGAAACAAGAGAACATTATGCGTTCCGTACAAAAATTGGGCTCTATTGTGGCAGTATTGGTTTAGTTTTCCTCGGAATTGCTGGGTTAATATGGTATTTTTAAAGTAGCGAAAACGCATTTCTAAGAAAAGTTGGTGATCGTATGTATGCAAATCAATTACCCATCCTGATTTTTATCATGAGTATACTGTATATCTTTATCATTCCTTCTGAACCAGAGAACTTTAAGCTTTTCTTTAAATTGATTCCCATAATTTTAATCATTATATATGCGTTAAAACAAATGCCTCGTCAGCAAACAAAAACACATTGGCTTATTCTTATGGGTCTCATTTTTTGTTCAATCGGAGACGGAACCTTACAATGGTTTGTCGTTGGTCTTACTGCATTTTTAATCGGACATCTATTCTATTTAGCTGGTTTTTCTTTACAATGGAAATTTTCCATTATTCGAGCTGCTAGCATCATCCCGCTAATTATCTATGGATTATTCATGGGAAATGCATTAATTCATGCAATCATTACCTCAGGAAATCAATCGCTCATTATCCCTGTCATTTTTTATATTGTAGCCATTTCCTTTATGGCTTGGCTCGCAATAATGACTGGGAACCGATTTGCGATTGCAGGTAGTATCTTATTTGTTATATCTGATTCCATCCTGTCTTGGAATATGTTTATATCACCAGTTGTCTATTCACATGTACTTATTATGACAACCTATTATGCTGCACAATTTTTAATAGCACATAGCCTTAGCAGCTTGTCTAGCAAACAGAGTCGGCTTGTTTGGTAAGGCACCGAATTATGCTACCTTATAAAGGAGGATATCATGCACATTCTACTTGCTCCTGACTCTTTCAAAGGAAGCTTAACATCGTTAGAAGCAGCAACAATTATGAAGCAGGCTATCCTTTCTATTGATAACGAGGCTACCGTTACACTAAAGCCAATGGCAGACGGTGGTGAAGGTACAGTTGACGTCATTCTTGCTTCTACAACTGGACAAAAAATAAACGTAACCTGTACAGGTCCTTTAGGTGAAACCATCCATACCTATTACGCCATCCTCCAAGACCATACAGCTATTATTGAAATTGCCAATATTGCTGGTCTTGTTCAAGTTCCAAAGCCTAAAAGAAATCCAGAGAACACCACCTCTTTCGGACTTGGTGAAGTGATAAAGGATGCACTCGATCGCGGATGTAGCTCCCTTATTATCGGCCTAGGAGGAAGTGCAACAAACGATGGTGGGCTTGGTTGTTTGCAAGCTTTAGGCATGAAAGCATGGAAGCAAGATGGTAGTCAAGCTGACGTGTTTGGAAAAGACCTTTTAGACATTGATCATATATCATTTGCGGACATCGACCCTAGATTAGAGGAGGTTACAATCCATGTGGCTTGTGATGTCGATAATCCATTAATCGGTCAGCAGGGTGCGAGTTCCATTTACGGCCCACAAAAGGGTGCTACTGAACAGCAGGTGACTCTATTTGACGAAGCACTTGCAGCTTATGCATCCTTGCTTGCAGTGAACCGAGGTAAGGATTTCTCTAATAACAGAGGTTCAGGGGCCGCTGGTGGACTAGGTTTCGCTCTATTAACAATTGGTGCAAGACTAACTTCTGGGGCAGCCCTTATTGCTGAGGCTACACAATTACATCAAGCAATGAAACAGGCCGATTTCATAATTACTGGTGAGGGGCAGAGTGATGAACAAACATTATCCGGAAAAGCTCCAGGTTATATTGTCGAGCTAGCGAATACGTTGCACGTCCCTGCGCTATTAATTTCTGGAGCACTATCAGGAGACCTCACGGCGCTGCGTAAGCAATTCCATGGTTGTTTTTCGATCGTTAATCGACCATTGTCTGTTGAGGAAAGTATGGAGCAGGCACAACGATTACTATACGACCAAACCATTAACATATTCCAATTAATTCGTGCAATCATAAAAAACTAATGTATCGACTATGCTCTTCCCCTACCTTTCAAAACTGTAAGCTGCTTGTAAGGTAGATCCAACGAAGAAGAACAGCTCTCCGTGATAGTATTTAGTCAACAGGAATGGAGAGGATGCACTAAAATGAAAAAATTATTTTTTATAATCATATTTATTAGTACAATTATTGTGACTGGATTAGCCATCATGCTCTTATTTTCGAATGAAATTACAGATCGCTTTAATCCACTAGTACCCAAAGAAGAAATCTATGTACAAGTAAATAAAGATGGACATGCAAAAAGTCCAGGAGGTTATGATTATACATTGATCGGATATAATGCAAGGGGAAGCAAAAACAAGTTACTTTCTATGCTAGTGGTGAACTACAAAAAGATGCATACTTACGCGTTTATGCAAAAGGGAAGTATATTGAAACATGGGAAGAAGTCAGCCATAATGACATACCTAAAAAAGCAAAAGCACATTTTTCCTAAGATAAAAACAAAAAGTCATACAACAACTTGAAGTTGCTTTTTAAATAGGATAATGTTACTATATGCTTAACAAATAAATATGTATCACATGTTACTGATACGATCAGGCATGGTGGTATGATAGAGCAACCTTAGGTTCTCTGTATACTGCCATGCCTTTTTAAATTGAAAAACACATGATGTATTCTTGATTTTAGGACAGACTAAGGTTTACTTACCTGCTCCCTTTTTATAAAAATATCTATCAAACATGAGAATCAAACAGAAAGGTGTACTGTTTATGTTTAAAAAAATGTTTAAAAAATCAAACGAACAACAAATTTTCGCTCCAATAAATGGTAAAAATGTTGCTTTAGAGAAGGTTCCTGATCCAGTATTTAGTCAAAAAATGATGGGCGAAGGGATAGCAATTATACCTCAAGATGGTAACGTCATTTCACCTGTCAATGGAAAAGTGGTACAAATACCTGAAACAAAACATGCGATTGGATTACTTGCCGATGATGGTACAGAAATCTTAATCCATGTCGGATTAGAAACGGTAGGTTTAAAAGGTGAAGGCTTCAAGGTACAGGTGAACACCGGAGATACCGTAAAAGTCGGCCAACCGCTATTGGAGGTTGATTTAGATTATATCAAACAGCATGCAGCGGATATCATCACACCAATTATAATTACGAATAGCAAAGAACTAGATAAACATTTTACATTCACGAAAGAAGCAAGCAGTAAAGCAGGTGAAACAATAATTATCACTATTTAAGCCTAATAAAGCTGTTAACTGAAAGAATAGGAGGTGACTTCCGGTGAGAATCACAAAAATATTGAATAACAATGCAGTAATTGTGACCGATGGGAAGCAAGAGAAAATCGCCATCGGTGCAGGAGTTGCCTTCAATAAGAAGAGAAAGGATATTATCAGCCAAGAAAAGGTTGAAAAACTCTTTGTCTTAAAGGAAAACGAAAAGCTACAAGAATTGATTCTGCGCATCCCGGAAGAACACCTTATGCTTTCAGAAGAGATTATTGATTATGCAGAAGAGCAGCTGGGCACTAAATTAAACGAGCATATACTTTTAGCACTTACGGATCACCTATCGTTTGCAATTGAAAGAGAGCAGCAAGGGATACACCTAAAGAACAAGCTGTTACAAGAAATTAAAATTATGTACAAGCAAGAATTCGAAATTGGGGTTTGGGCGATTCAACATATAAAGGATAAGTTAGAGGTTGAAATGCCCTTAGATGAAGCAGCTTTTATCGCGCTTCACATACATACAATGAAAATTCAGGGAGGTGATTTACACGAAACTGTAAGACAAACAGCAATTGTTAAAGATATGGTGGAAACCATCAAACAGGATTTGAACATCACATTTAATGAAGATGACTTGGCCTATGAGCGGTTGATGACACACCTTCGCTTTGCGCTAAATCGTGTATACCAATACGAGGTACATTCAATGGATGAAGAAATGCTAGAGATGATTAAAAGAAAGTTTAAACGCTCGTATCAATGTTCCGTACATGTTGCCAAGAAGTTGTCTTCCGCTCATGGAATAGATTTACCACCAGAGGAATTGGGGTACATTACACTGCATATTGAACGCTTAAAAAAATATCAATACTGACTCCGTCTTTATATAATACTAATTTTGATAGCGTATTCAACTGCAATGCTTCAATAAAACGTATAGGAGGAATTCTTATGATGAAATATTTACAACGACTCGGTCGTTCATTAATGCTGCCAGTAGCAGTGCTACCAGCTGCAGCCATCTTGATGGGGATCGGATATTGGATTGACCCATCTGGCTGGGGGGAAGGAAATGCAATTGCAGCCTTCTTGATTAAAGCTGGTTCTGCCATTATTGATAATATTCCGATTCTCTTTGCTATTGGTGTAGCGTTAGGAATGTCGAAGGATAAGGACGGTTCTGCTGCATTAAGTGGACTTGTGGGTTATCTAGTTGTCACTACATTACTTTCAACAGATACCGTCGCTTTATTACAGGGCATCGAAGCAGAAAATGTTAATGCTGCGTTTGGAAGTATCGCAAATGCCTTTATCGGTATGCTTTCAGGTGTCATCGCCGCTAGTATGTACAACCGGTTTAGTCATGTACAGCTACCGGATGCATTGGCATTCTTCAGTGGCAAACGGCTTGCGCCAATTATGACATCCTTTGCGATGATTATCGTAGCAGGTGTGTTATTCTTTGTTTGGCCAGTCATCTATTCTGGATTAGTATCCTTTGCCGAGTCCATTAGTCAATTAGGAGCTGCAGGTGCTGGCTTGTATGGATTTTTCAACCGACTATTAATTCCAACTGGATTACATCATGCGCTGAACTCCGTATTCTGGTTTGATGTTGCTGGAATTAACGATATCGGAAACTTCTGGTCTGGTGAAGGTGAAAAAGGGGTAACTGGTATGTATCAAGCTGGTTTCTTCCCTATCATGATGTTTGGTTTACCAGCAGCAGCACTTGCTATGTACCATACGGCTAAAACTAAACGTAAAAAACAAGCTGCATCACTACTACTGGCAGCTGGATTCGCAGCTTTCTTTACAGGTGTAACAGAGCCACTCGAATTCTCATTCATGTTTTTGGCTCCAGCATTGTATTTTGTTCACGCAATACTAACAGGACTTTCCTTAGCTATCGCAGCATTTTTCAATTGGACTGCAGGGTTCGGTTTTAGCGCAGGTTTTGTTGATTTATTTCTAAGCTCTCGCCTACCTTTAGCCAATCAGCCGTATATGCTAATCGTCCAAGGGTTAGTATTCGCCTTGATCTATTATGTTCTCTTCCGTTTCTTAATCAAGAAGTTTGATATGAAAACACCTGGACGTGAAGATGATCAGGATCTGGAAGACGAACAAGCTACAGAAGAAGTTCCAGCAGATCAAAAATTCACTGCAATGGCCGCTCAAATATATGAAGGACTTGGTGGAGATGCCAATGTTACATCGGTAGATAATTGTGTAACTCGCTTACGAGTAGAGGTTAATGATATGAATAAAGTGAATCAAGATAAAATTAAAGCTACTGGTGTTCCTGGAATTAATGTTGTAGGTACGCATAGCATTCAAGTAATTGTTGGTACGAATGTCCAATTTGTCGCTGATGAGGTAGCAAAAATCCGCGGAAAATAAGCAGGAATAAGAAAAAAGCGCAAGCGTCCGATTAGAAAAATGTATCGACGTTACGAGTCAAAGGGGATAAAGGAATCACGATGTGTTAGTGAGCCAATGATGACTTATCTTCGTACGATTCTGAAGACGCCTAGTTTCTGGGCGTTGGAGCTGGACGCGGCTCAACACGCCATATTTATCCATATGGGCTAACTGTAAAAAGAGGCTGAGACAAAAGAATAAAGAAACAATAAAAACGAAAAGATAATTAATTTGAATTAATTATCTTTTCGTTTTTTGATCAGAATCATTCATTTAGCACCTGAAATAAGCGAGACTCCGGTGGGAACAGCACGAGTCCGAAGATTCACTTGGTAACGTGTTTTTCTTTACCAAGTTAGCTGAGGCCGTGCCCACGGAAAGAGCATATATTTTCACGGTGCGGCGATGATGCTCCTATTGATAACGTAATTATTCGTATTTTGAGTACAGAAGTTGTGTTTTGTCCTAGCCTCTTTTCATTACAAGAATATTTCCCTATACGCGTAACTTTGATAAGATAAATTTAAAGAAAGTGTATAAAGGTATCTAAAGGGGAACTGATATGAATGGCTCCATTAAATGAGGATCAATTATCACAGATTCGAAATGAACGAAAAGACCAAATTATGCGAGCAGCTTTAACGGTATTTGCTGAAAATGGAGTAAAGCTGACAAAGGTTGGAATGATTGCAAAAGAAGCAGGAATTAGCCATGGCTTACTTTATCATTATTTCCACTCCAAAGATGAAGTTCTTTATCAAAGTCTTAAATGGGCAATGCAAGGAACTGACGAACTGTTTAAAGAAATTCAAACCCTTCAACTATCTCCATTGGGAAAAATAAAACATTTTACAAGGATTGCTATTGAAGAGGGGAATAGTGATATCTTCCGAGTCATTCAACATATTACAAAGAGCAGCTATCCTATACCAGCACAAATCCACGAATTAATCGAATCATCTGGAAATAGCTATTTTAAAGAGCTACTTCCTTTATTTATAGAAGCACAGAAGCAGGGAGAGATGATTGCAAATGATCCTCAAGAACTTCTTGATCTGTACTTAACGGTTATATCTGGAATAATTGTCGAGGATCTTCCTTGGATACAGAAAGATACAGAGAAAAAGGTTGATCTCATCTTACGAATGTTAACCGTACGATAGATTCTCCTTTAATTAATAGTGATCTTTCCTTAGGCTCCATTTTGATAAAACGCTTACAATCCAGGGGATTTTGACGTATAATTTTTACTAATGACATATGGAGGGAATGAAGATAAATGTTTAAAAAGCTGTTGAATTCTGTTGGTATCGGTAGTGCAAAAATTGATACGAAATTATCAAAAACAGAATTTGTTCCTGGCGAGGCTTTAGAAGGTGTTTTAGAGATTGAAGGGGGCAATAATGAACAAGAAATTGACGCAATCTACTTAAAGCTAATGGGTTCTTATACATACGAATATGGCGAAGAAGATAAAGAGGCTGAGAGCTCTGTACTATTACAAAAGTATGAATTAGGTAATCATTTTACTATTGAGCCTAATGAATCTAAAACGATTCCTTTTCATTTTGAGTTGCCTGCCGATATTCCAGCAACATTAGGGAAAACAAAGGTATGGATCGAAACAGGTCTGGATATTAAAAAGGCAATCGATCCAAGCGATCGTGACTATATCAAGGTATACCCCCATCCGCTTGTCGATGCATTTTTACGAGCTGCAAACAGCCTTGGATTCAAATTGAAAGAAGTAACTTGTGAAAATGCACCACGTCAGCTACGGAAACGATTACCTATCATGCAAGAATATGAATTTAAAGCATATCAGGGTAAGTTCAGAGGAAAATTAGACGAGATAGAAGCCATATTCTTCGTATCTGAATCTGATGTTGAGGTTATTTTAGAGATTGATAGAAAAGCAAGAGGGGTTGGCGGCTTTCTTTCAGAAGTTCTAGAAATGGATGAAAGTAGAGTTGGCCTACGCTATGGGCCAGACGATATAGATAATCTTTCTGACGATCTAGAAGAGATTATTAACCAACACAGCTAGCTCCATTGTTAATGTTAGGATAAAGAATAAAGTGAAACTTCCATCCTTTGGGGGTTTTATTTCTCTCCACAGATGATTAGTACCACAAGGATATGACCTAAAGGCCCGTGAACCAATCGGGCATTTACTGGCAGTTTATACCCATTTACCAATACCTTGATGTGAAGTCTTACTGCCAGTTATATGCGGGATAAACTAGCCTACTTGATTTCAAAAACACATTGACATTGAGTAGGCTTCCCTTTAAGCTTATATTGACTGATTAAGTCAATCAAAAACAAAGTGAGGGAAATTAATGATGGAAGTTAAGCAAGCATGTAAGTTAGAGAAATCTGTTAAAAGAGCAATTAGTTCTATATTTGTTGATGGATTTGGCGAGCATCTCACCTTCTTCTCTAAGGATAGAGAAACATTAATTACTGCCCTTGAGCACATGTTTGTAACAGAGGTTTTTTATGTAGCTATTATCGATGGAGAAATTGCTGGAATAACCGCATGTACAGACGGTCATGCTCTATCCGTTCACCCCATTAAGCAAAAGCTAAGAAAGCATTTAGGTTTCTATAAGGGCACCTTTGCCTACTATGTTTTTAAACGGGAATTTAAAAAGCCTCCAATTGAAACTGGCCCGGGTAAGGCATCTATAGAATTCGTAGCTACCGCTCCTCAGTATCGGGGAAAGGGCGTTGCTAGAGATATGATAGAGCAATTGCTTGCTCTTCCTACTTTTACAGAATATATATTAGAAGTAGCCGACACCAATACGAAAGCGATGAACCTCTACACGAAGTTAGGTTTCAAGGAATTTACCAGGAAGAAGCAATCATTTAGCAAAATAAGCGGGATAAATTATCGTGTTTATATGAAATATACGACAAAAAATTAGCATCTCCATTTAAATCGTAAGTCCCCCCTTTCTTCCTTTCCTAACTAAAGAGAGAATCTTTTCATATATCCCATTTGTAGTAAAATTAAGTATTTAATAGAAATCCTGTACGAAAAGATTCCTTGTGGTATAATAAACTGTCTGTCAACAAACTTCCTCACTCTTAAACACATTCGCTTTCAGTGACGAGCCACATTTATCAAGTACCAAACTTCATCTAACAATTTCATAATGGGGGGTAATATATAGAAATGACTAATTTTACAATTTGGGCATTAATGATTGATATTAGTATTATTTCAGGATTGTTATTAATTGGAACCATTCTACGCGCAAAAGTGAAATGGATACAAGCTTTATTTCTACCTGCTAGTATGATTGCTGGCTTTATTGGACTTGCCTTCGGACCAAGTGGAGTGAATGTATTACCTTTTTCTGATCAATTCAGCACATATCCTGGGCTGTTAATTGCGGTTATCTTTGCTGCTATTCCTATTGGTGCAGCCAAAGTTAACATAGGAGACGTATTTCATCGCGTTCGTAACATGTTCTCTTATTCCATGATACTCACGCTTTCCATGTGGGGAGCAGGAGCGTTATTCGGCTTGCTTATCCTCGTGCCTCTTTTCTCAAATTTACCTAGTGGATTTGGTCTTATCTTAGGCGCTGGCTTTCTAGGGGGACACGGAACAGCCGCGGCCATAGGCGAAGGGTTTGCACATTACGGGTGGGAAGAAGCAATGGACCTAGGAATGACTTCAGCAACCATTGGAATATTAGTCGCTGTATTAGGTGGATTGTTTTTAATTAAACGCAGTACGGAAAAAGGACAAACACAATTTATTACAAGCTTCAAAGACTTACCGGACGAGCTTAGGTCAGGACTAATGCCTAAAAACAAACGGTATCATATGGGACAAGAAACCGTATCTTCTAGTTCTATCGATCCGTTTGTTCTACACTTGGCAATTATAGCTTTTGTCATTGGTGTTGCTTATTGGCTTACGAATATGCTAACTGCTTTCATTCCTTCTGTATCTATTCCATTATTCAGTGTTGCTTTTGTGTTAGGACTTATTTTCCAATCCATTAGCAGAAGGATACATGCAGATGATTATATAGATCAACGTGTCATGGAACGTATTGGTGGAACTGCTACTGATTTCCTTGTCGCAATTGGTATTGCTTCCATAAATATTACAGTAGTGATCGACTATGCTGTACCGCTTATTCTTTTGTTTGTGTTTGGGATCCTTTGGGCATACTTTTTATTCCGCTTTATTGGTCCAAACATATTTCAAGAATACTGGTTGGAAAAGTCATTATTTGGCTGGGGATGGAGCACGGGGACAGTAGCTATGGGACTAGCGCTTTTGCGAATTGTTGACCCAGAGCTGAAGAGTAAAACGCCAGAAGATTATGCATTAGCTTATATTGGTGTTGCTCCTGTAGATATTATTATTGTTACGTTTACACCAATTCTATTCTCTCTTGGATTTACTTGGATTATTCCAGTTGTACTCTTACTCATTTCTGCACTTATAGTCGCTATATATAAATATACAGGTCTATGGGGCAAAAACCATAAACAACAGATGTAAAAGAACAGAAGCTGGGACAAAACACAACTTTTTTACGCAAGTTATCAATAGGAGTATCATCGCTGCACCGAAAATATACGCGCTTTCCCCGGGCACGGCCACAGCTAACTGGGTAAAGAAAAACACGTTACCAAGTGGATCTTTGGACTCGTGCTATTCCCGCCGGAGTCTCGCTTATTTCAGGTACTAAATGAATAATTCTGATCAAAAAACGAACGATAATTAATTTCAACTAATCATCGTTCGTTGTTTCTTAATTCTTTTGTCTCAGCTCATGCCTTGTTTATACAGCGATTATACAAAACTTTGTAGAAAAGAACCATGTGCAGCCACTAGAATGAGTGGGGGGGATCACACAAGGCTGATCCTTGCCCACAGAAGAGAAGTATACTCTCATTGCACAGGAATAGCGTTTCCTTTTAGAACAGCCCCTTGCTTACCCTTATACTACTTTTGGGCCAACTAATGACATTGGTTTTTTTCCAAGTACCAAACCACTTAAATTGCTATAGCCAATTTGCTTGTAAGCATGTAATAGCTGTTTAAGATCATTTACCCGTTGATCTTCTTTTAATTTTTCAATTTCCGTATTATATACATTTAGTATATATTCATCCTGAACAGCCGGCCTGAATTTCTTTGCATCTTCATCCATAATAAGGCAGCCCATGTATTGAAAGTTAAATTGCAACTGTCTTGTTAATTGAATGACATGCACGAAACGCTGATATACAGCTGGTTTATCTTCTTTGAATTTAGCAATGGCCTGCTTTGCATGTAATAAATCTTGATAGCTAGATGTGATAATCATGAAGTCTTCTCCCCTTTCGCTTACTCATCCCAAGGCTTTTTAACCGAAAGCTTGGCCACAAGGTCTTTGTTTTGTTGCCTTTTCAACTTACGTATCTTAGCTCGTTCTTCACCAGTTGAATAGAGAAATTGCTCCTCTTCAGATTCGGGAATAATGGCTGGAACGTCAATTGGCTTTTTATTTTCATCTAAGGCAACGAACGTTAAAAATGCTGTAGCTGCAATTCTTCGTTCTGCTGTAATCATGTCTTCTGCAATTACCTTACAGAAAATTTCCATAGAGCTTTTACCCGTATAAGAAACAAAAGATTCGATACATACCGAATCACTTTGACGTATTGGTGAAATAAAATTAACGGAGTCCGTCGAAGCTGTCACACACTCCTTCACACGAGAGTGTCTTCGTGCAGATAGCGTAGCACATGCATCCAGCTTCTTCATAAGCACTCCGCCAAACAATGTATGATAGTTGTTTAAATCATTTATCAAAACTTGATCATTTTGAATGATACGTGTTTCTTTACTCTTCTTAGCTTGCATATATAAATCACCTTATCTATTAATTTCAGGGTCGGCTCTCACCTCACCACTAATCCATTATAAACCCCTACACTTTGGTACGTACAATGCCATTAATGTTGATGTACCATAACAAAATGTTATGTAAAGGCTTAACTTGTGAAATGTATGTCCTTCATTAGTCAAGAGGTAAGCGCAAGATGTGGGTTTCTATTTAGATGAAGAAAAAAAGCGCAAGCGCCCGATAGAAACGTAGCAATTGAAGCGAGTCAAGGGAGATAAAGGCATCACGGTGACCTTACGAGCCGATGATGACTTAGATTAGGGCATTCGTGAAGTCGCCTAGTTCTCTGTTTAGCTGGACGCAGCTCTCAACACGCCTATTATTTATCCACAGGCTCAAATTTAAAATTTCCTAAACTATAAAAAAAGCTTGCAGAGAAATAGAATCTCTACAAGCTCATTCATGATTCATTACGTAATAGCTTTTCTTTGGCGAAGCGTATAAACTCTTCCATCACCTGAGGAAGCTGTCTATCTCTTTTCCAGATCAAAGCAAGATCCCACACAATTGTAGGATTTTCCACAGCTATTGCTTTAACATCATTAGTCAGTTCTGTACTGGTGCTCTCTGGTAATAAAGTAATCCCGACATTGGAAGCTACCATCTCCTCCATAAAATCTAATTGAGAAGTTTCCGATATAATGTACGGTTCAAAGCCTGCATCTTCACATGCAGTAACGATGCTATCTCTTAATGAAAAGTCTTTATTAAACATAATAAACGATTCATGCTTCAAATCTAGTAAGCGAACCTGTTGTTTAACAGCAAGCGGGTGACCAGATGGAACAACCACTTTTAAACCTTCTTTTATAAACGAATAATGATAAAATTCGTCATGTGTAGTCGGTAGCACAACAACACCAAAATCAAGCTTATCATGAAGGACCTTCTCTTCGATTCGTTTAGATCCATCCTCATCTAATTGAAAGGTTATTTCTGGATATTCTTCATGAAACGAAGCGATTAACTGTGAAAAGAAAAAAGAATTCGTTATCGAAGGTAATCCAATACGCATATGCCCCTTTTTAAGTTGTTGTACTTGATCTAGATCTAACATCATCGCTTGATATTGCTCAACAAAATTTTGGGCATGCTCGTACAAAACGCGGCCTGCTTCCGTTAATGACAATTGCTTCCTCGAGCGTATGAATAATGAAACACCAAGTTCTTCTTCCAGAGATTTGATGATTCTGCTAATAGCAGGCTGAGTTATATATAATGTAGTGGCAGCCTGCGTAAAACTGCCTGCTCTTGTGACTTCAATAAAGTATTGTAGATGCTTAATCTCCACTACCTTGTTCCGCTCCCTATTTGAGAATCATTTACGTGCTCATGTCATTTTAACATAATACACTATGGAATTACTCATTATTGACTCGATTTAAAATGCTCTTTAAATGCTGAAAGGAATGCTTCCGGTGAGGACTTCACTGTATAGGTATATACCCCGCGTAATGTATGCAGATATAGAATGCCGCCTTGGTTGGCAATTTCTCGATAAGAAAAGTCCATAACATCCTTTATTGGAAATTCTCGATTTTGTGTGACAACGCGATCATGGTATAAATAAATCACCCGCTGATGTTCTATATCTATTTGCTCCACACTGGTCACTTTTCGTTCTATTTTTATATATGGATGCTTTGCTATCAAATACATTCCGTCCTCCTAAAATAAGGCTTAGATGTTTTTATCGTAACATATTTACTATTTCCCAAGCTTCTATAAACCATCATACCAAAAGTTTAAATTAATTTTTTTGTATCCTTACTTTCATCAAACTTTCACAAACCTACGTTATCATGTAAATACTTGAAATTTTATGGAGGCCAAGGATTATGCCGTCAGCAACAGTTCTTACAACAATTTCAATACATGTAATTAGTATGAGTGTTGGATTTATTGCCTATTTTCTTAGCAGTAATTTACCTATAGCAGAGCGAAAGCAAGTATCGCAACAAATGATATCTTATTTAGTGAATTTTGTAATCTTTATTTGGATAGGGAAAATAGTTCTGAACCTCTCCTTAATTATTTCTGATCCAATTGCTGTCTTAGCATATCCGAGTAATGCACAAGCATTTTATTTCGCACTGTTTCTACTAGCAATACAGCTATGGTATAAAGCAAAACGTAGCGAAGTTGACATAGAAATACTATTGTACTGCTATGTCCCTGTATTACTCGTAGCATCATTCATGTATCAATTTATCGAAATCATTTGGAAAAATAATACACTTGCTTGGGGGGACTTTATTCTCTTACTCATTCTGCTACTTACATTTCTGCTTTTACGCGATCGATTAAGGAAATCCACCCTATTGCTTTGTATGGTCTGGGTCTGGGCAATTGGAAAATTAAGTATAACGTGGATAATGCCATTCACAACCATATTTGGCTATATGATCCACCCATTCTTTTTCATTACCGTCGGGCTTATATTTAGCATTTTATTCGTATTCAAAAGAAAGAAGGTGTCTGAATGATGCAAGCTGCAGATCTTACTATTTGGCTAGCTCTAGGTGCGGGAATGCTTTCATTTCTCTCACCTTGTACATTACCTATATTTCCAGCTTATCTTTCCTATATAACTGGGATGAGTGTAAAAGAATTAGAAAATAACAACAACATAAAAATTAGAAGTAAGCTCCTAGTTCACGCTATTTTCTTTCTTATAGGAGTGTCCTTGATTTTCATCGGCCTCGGTGTAGGTGTGTCCTTCCTCGGTCAATGGATTCAAGGAATTTTAGCAGGAGAATCCGGTCAACTCATTCAACGTATAGCTGGAATTTTTATTATTATCATGGGTTTATTTGTAGCTGGTTGGCTAAAAATTACCTCCTTCATGAAAGAAAAACGATTTCGCTTTACCAAGAAACCGGTAGGATATGCAGGAACTGTTTTTGTTGGAATGGGCTTCGCTGCAGGATGGACGCCTTGTATCGGACCTATATTCGCTTCCATCTTAGTAGTCGCTGCAGCGAATCCAACACAAGGAGCTTGGTACACGCTTTTTTATGTCATTGGTTTTTCCCTACCATTTTTGATTTTAACGTTTTTCCTTGGGTCAACAAGGTGGATTGTCCGATATAGTGACAAGATCATGAAAGTTGGAGGAACCATTATGATTCTCATGGGAGTACTCTTGTTTACTGGACAAATGCCTAGAATATCAGCCTTTTTATTAAAGCTTGTTCAAGATACATGGTTAACCAATTTAGGCTAAGGAGGGATTTTAATGAAGAAAACTATACTTATCGTCGTAATTCTAGCAATGTTTTCTTGGGCACTCTATGATTTTGTTTTTTCATCAAATCAAACCGTTCAAGAGGATGAAGAGACTTCCGTTGAAAAGAATACCATTACTTCGGAGGTAAAAGATAATCCAGACGAAGAAAAAGCGGCGAATACCGATAAGGAAGGTCTAAATATTGGCAATATGGCGCCGGATTTCAAATTGCAAACACTAGACGGTGAAACCGTTCAACTTTCTGATTTCCGGGGAAAACGGGTCATGATTAATTTCTGGGCAACATGGTGCCCACCATGTCGTGCTGAGATGCCTGATATGCAGAAATTCCATGAGAAAAAGGATATTGTTATTTTAGCTATTAATTTAACCGAAACTGAAAGTAATCTTCTTGATGTTAAACGTTTTGTAAAAGATTTTGAACTTACCTTTCCTATTTTAAAGGATGAAAAAACGACGGTTGCAAATCAATATCAAATACAGCCAATACCTACCTCGTACATGGTTGACTCCAAGGGACGCATTCAATACAAAGCCTTCGGAGCAATGAACTATGATTTAATGGTGCAGGAATTTGAGAAAATGCAATAAATGATACTTTTTTCTACTTACTTTATAGCATAGCTTTTTTCAGCAAGGATTGTTTACCATTTGAAGAAAGAGCGAAACATTGAATAAGAATGCAGTACATTATATTCTTTTTCTGCAAATTACGGTAAACTAACGCATGGGTGGTGAAAATATGAAGCAAACAATTATGGTTGTTGAAGATGATAAAATGATTCGAAAACTTATTCGATTATATTTAGAGAAGCACCGTTATGAAGTCATTGAAGCAGTGGATGGAGATGAAGCAAAATCCTTATTCTTAGCACACCATCCATGCTTAATCATCCTTGATTTAATGCTGCCAAAGGTAAGTGGTGAAGCTTTCTGTAATTGGGTTCGAAAGCAAGTAAATGGTGAAGTATCCATTATTATGTTATCGGCAAAAGCGACAGTAGAAGATAAAATTACTGGCTTAAATATTGGTGCAGATGACTATATAACCAAACCCTTCGATCCTAATGAGCTTATCGCCCACGTTGAAGCAGTTTTACGCCGCACCAGCCATTTTTGTCAAAAAATCGTTAGTGATGGGCTCTGTATAAAGCCTCGTAAAGGCGAAGTGCTTCTTTATGATCAGCAGATTAAGTTAACAAAGCATGAATTTAACCTGCTCCATTATTTTATGCAAAACCCAAATTTTGTTTTATCACGGGAGCAGCTTGTTTCGCAAATCTATCCGAATGCTGAGCAAATGGTAATGGAAAGGACAATCGATGCACATATTAAAAAGCTTCGCGAAAAAATAGAAAGAGAGCCTGGCAAGCCACAGCGCATTCAAACCATAAGAGGAATGGGGTATAAGTTTGTCACATCTACGTAAGAAAATAACCAATATCCTACCTGAGAGCTTCTTATGGCGATTAACGATATTACATTTTCTCGTCATTGTAGTTGCCATGATTATTAGTGGCTGGGCGTTATATCATACTGCCTGCTTCTTAGCAGCAGGAGTTGGTAATTTAAACGAACAGCGACAAGAACAATTCAATCAAACATTATTAAATTATGTATGGTTGTTTATTATCATCTCTATTATTGCTGGTACTATCGTTTATTTTTATCTAACTAGACGACTACTAAAGCCCGTTCGTAGTTTAATGCATGCTACAGAACTATTAAAAAGAGGGGAGTATCCAGAAGCAATTACCGTGTCCAGAAAAGACGAAATTGGACAATTAGTGGAGCAGTATAATGAATTGATTGAAAAACTAACGAAAAATGAGGTAGAACGTAAAAAGCTTGTTTCCGATATATCTCATGAATTCCGAACGCCTCTTTCCAATCTGAACGGCTATTTACTTGCTTTAAAATCTGGCGATATAACAGGTGATGAGCAATTATTTGCAGCACTTTATCAAGAATCCAAGCGTCTAACTTCTATGCTCGAACAGTTTGATCAATTAAAAAAGTGGGACTATACTACATCGCAAACACCGTACCATAAAGAAAAAACCGCCATTCATACACTAATCCAACAATGTATTGCTATGTTTAATTGGACGTTAAAGCAGGAAAAGATAGCAATTGATGTACAACTAGAGGAATCTAGCTTATCCTTACACCCAGAAGGAATTCAACAAGTAGTTAGCAATCTGCTGGATAACGCAATCCGATATTATCAGGGTACTGGAGCTATATATATATCAGGCAAAGTAAAGCAATACCAATATATTATTTCCATTACAGGTCCAAGTGAAAACATACCTCAAATGGAGCAAGAAAAGCTTTTTGAACGATTCTATCGGCTAGATTCTTCACGAAGCAGGGAAACGGGTGGAGCGGGCTTAGGTCTTGCTATTACAAAAGAAATCATCGATCAACATGACGGAAGCATTACTATTCGTTCTTCCGACAACCAAAATACCTTCAACGTTTACTTACCAATAAAGTGAAACTTCAATCAGTGGGAGGGGTTATCACCCCACTGATTGTTAGTACCACTAGGGTATGACCTAAAGGCCTTTGAAACAATCGGACATTTACTGGCAGTTGCCTCCTCACTAACCCATCCTTGGTTTCACTTAAATGTTTGAAGAGGGGGCTTACTGCCAGTTATATGCGAGATAAAGACAGCGTATTTCTTCATTAGAAAAACGGAGCAAAATTCGCTCAGTCCTTATCACTAAATGCTCAGATTTACGCTTCCTCTAGTAGCTATTATGGA
>NZ_CANMAB010000059.1:0-25196 GCF_947495635.1 uncultured Virgibacillus sp.
GAGTGGTGGTCAAGCAGTAGCTATTATTCCATAATAGCTACTAGAGGAAGCGTAAATCTGAGCATTTAGTGATAAGGCTGAGCGAATTTTGCTCAGTTTTTCTTATAGTTATATAGTAGCATATTTAGAATGCAAATGTTTGGTATTGAACTATGCTATAATGATGTATAAAGTGTAAGATTAAAGGAAGTAAATCATGAATGGAAATGAAACAAACCAGCTAGTAAAGGGAGCTTTCCTGCTTACATTGGCTGGATTAATTAGTAAATTATTGAGCGCTGGTTATCGAATTCCTTTGCAAAATCTTACAGGGGATATCGGTTTTTATGTATACCAGCAAGTATATCCGATATTAGGTATTATTTTTGTATTATCATTTTATGGGTTCCCATCAGCTATTTCTAAAATGGCAGTAGAATTAAAAGCACAAGGTAAAGGTCTTTCGCTTAAAAGCTTCTATCTTCCAATTGGTTTCATTTTATTACTTATAAGTGGTTCATTGTTTTTATTTTTGTTTTTTAATGCATCCTATATTTCGGAGTGGATAGGTGATGAAAAACTTACCTCGATCTATCAATTAGCTGCGTTTACTTGCTTATTCGTTCCCTTTTCGGCATTGCTTCGAGGTGTGTTTCAGGGTACATATGTAATGAAACCAACAGCTTATTCACAGGTTGCTGAACAACTGATACGTGTAGCAATTATTATTGCTACGGCGATATTAATTAGTATGAATGATTATCCGCTTTATCACATTGGGAAAGCCGCTGTATTTGCATCCATATTAGGTGCAGGGACTGCGATTATTGTCCTTAGTGTATTCTTTTGGAGGAAAAAGCCCTATACAAATCAGGAATTTAACATCCCTTGGAATTATTACGTGCGGACCATTCTTATATTAGGTGTTGCAGCAGCGTTAAATCATATGGTCTTATTAGTTATTCAATTTGCCGATACATTCACAGTTATTCCAAGTCTACTAAAGGCTGGTTTATCGAAAGAAGCAGCAATGGAGGCGAAGGGTATCTTTGACCGTGGACAACCATTAATCCAGCTTGGAACTATACTTGGTTCATCCTTTGCGTTAGCTTTAATTCCTACTATATCAAAGAAAAAGCTAAAAAATGATCCAATTACCTTTTATAGTTATATACGTGGTGCTTTATTATTTAGTATCTATCTAGCTGTTGGAGCAACGATTGGGTTGATCACTATTTTTCCTGAAGTAAATCGGCTACTTTTTCAGGATAACCAGAGTACAGGAAATTTGCAGCTATTAATGATTTCCATATTACTAAGCTCAATTTCTATAACAGCGGCAGCGGTTTTGCAAGGTCTTGGCTTTATAAAGCGCATTGCTGGGTTTATTCTTATAGCTTTTTTTGTCAAATGGATAGCTAATCAAGTGCTGATCCCTTGGCTGGGAATAACAGGTAGTGCGGTGGCAACGATTATCTCCTTACTTGTGTTATGTATGATTGTATTACGAGAGCTAAGAAGGAAGCTTCCCCATTTAAACCTTTTGAAATTTCTTCAGTGGCGTCCGCTATTTGTAGCTATTAGTGCGATGGCATTGTTTGTCTTATGTGGTCATTTTATTATCCTGCCTTGGCTAAATATATCTCGTATCGGCTTGTTGGTATATGTCGTTTTTATCTCAATTATGGGGGCAGCTCTATATGGCTATTGTTTAATAAAGTTACGAGCATTTTCTGAGCAGGAACTACGAATGCTACCGTTTCGTACGTTCTTGATGAAACTACAAAGCAGGAGGAAATAATATGAATAAAATTGAAATTATAGGATTGGGAGCGGGCGATCTGGAGCAGCTTTCATTTGGTATATATAAAAAGCTATCACATGCGAAAGAAGCGGTCTATACACGGACTTTAGACCATCCAGCTGTCAAAGCTTTGCAAGAAGAAGGCGTACGTTTTCTTTCTTTTGATAGTATTTATGAAGCGGAAAGTCAATTTGATAATGTTTATTCAAGTATTGTAAGCCTTCTTTTACAGAAAGCAGCGGAGCAGAATGTTATCTATACAGTTCCTGGACATCCAATGCTTGCAGAAAAGACGGTTCAATTATTACTCCAACAACAGGAAGTAGAGGTTGAAATTGTAGGCGGACATAGCTATTTGGATGATCTATTTACTGCACTGCAAATCGATCCAATTGAAGGTTTTCAGTTCATAGATGGTACATCATTTGAACGAGATCAATTGAATTATCGAAATCACCTTATTTTCTGTCAGGTGTATGATCGTTTTATTGCTTCCGATGTTAAACTAACATTACTAGAAGACTTACCAGCTGATTATCCTATTACAATTGTTGAAGCTGCCGGCAGTAAAGATGAAGCCAAAAAAACTATTTCTTTAGAGGAACTGGATCATGCAATGGATATAAGTAATTTAACAAGTATTTATATTCCGCCAGCACCGGATAATGTTCTTCATCATAGCTTTGAACAACTACGTAAGGTTATTCGAATATTGCGTAGCCCGGAAGGTTGTCCGTGGGATAAAGAACAGACACATGAAACATTACGTGAGTATGCCATTGAAGAGGTCTATGAGCTACTGGATGCTATTGATCAAGCGGATGATGAAGGAATTGTTGAGGAGCTTGGAGATGTGTTACTCCAAGTCATGCTCCATAGTCAAATTGGTGAAGATGATGGCTATTTTACAGTAGATGACGTTATTCGATCGATTACGAATAAAATGATACATCGACATCCTCATGTGTTTAAGGATGCTACGGTAGATACAGTAGATGAAGTGTACAAAAATTGGGACGAGCTGAAGCAGGAAGAGAAAGGGAATGTGCGTAAATCTATATTGGATGGTGTAGCAAAACAACTTCCGTCACTGGCGAAGGCTTATCAACTCCAAAAGAAAGCCGCGAAGATAGGGTTTGATTGGGAAAACTCGGTAGATATTTGGGCTAAACTTGATGAGGAGTTAAACGAATTTAAAGAAGCGGTGCAAAAGAATGAAAATGTAGAAATGGAAAAAGAGTTTGGAGATATTCTATTTGTACTTGCGAACCTATCTAGGTACTATAAAATTAATCCAGAGGTAGCGCTAAATCGTACAAATGCAAAATTTCAATCTCGCTTTTCCTATATTGAGCAACAATTAGAGAAAAGACAAATCGATATTCAGCATGCAACTTTAGAAGAAATGGATGCATTATGGGACAAGGCGAAAGAAGGGGAGTAAAATTCAATGAGATTAGATAAATTCTTAAAGGTTTCTCGATTAATCAAACGGCGAACATTAGCTAAAGAAGTAGCGGACCAAGGAAGAATTACGATTAACGGTAACCAAGCAAAGGCATCATCAACAGTTACAGCTGGAGATGAGCTTACCATTAAATTTGGTCAGAAACTTGTAACGATTAAGATCAATAATTTGAAAGAAACTGTTAGAAAAGAAGAAGCAGAAACATTGTATACCGTTTTAAAAGAAGAGAAATTAAATAATTAGGTTACACAGTTCTATACTTGTCCCTCCTTTCATAAAGTAATAATGATAAGGAGGGCTATTACGATGAATTATTATGAGAATAAGGAAAATATAACACGTGTGCAAACGGATCATTCTGTAAAAGTTAATAATCGAAAAAATTTAGAAATAACAGGTGTCAAAGAAGTAGATAGCTTTGATAACGAGGAGTTTCTATTGGAGACAGTTATGGGTTATCTGATTGTCCGCGGGCAAAATTTACATCTAAAAAACCTTGATGTAAATGAAGGGTTAGTAACCATAAAAGGAAAAATATATGAGCTTTCCTATGTAGATGAGCAGCAGGAGAAAGCTAAAGGGTTCTTTAGCAAGTTATTTAAATGAGCTTAAGTACGCAATTCCTCACAATGATTACTATGATTACAGGCGGATTTTATCTTGGTTTAATTCAGGATACATTTCGTCGATTTACACCATATTGGAAAAATAGAAGAATCCTGACTTATGTTATGGAAATTTGCTTTTGGTTAATGCAGACAATGCTATTATTTTATGTTTTATTCCGGGTAAATGGTGGTGAACTAAGGTTCTATATATTTGCTGCTTGTTTATTGGGGTTTGCCTTTTATCAGGTTGCTGCTGCTAACGTATATAGAAAAGTACTGGAGCAGATCATTCGTATTATTGCGGCAGTTTATCGATTTTTTGAAAATATAGTACAAGCTCTTATCATATCTCCAATTACGTGGATCGTGAAACTTATATATACCTTTATTGTTTGGCTATGTAAAGTTGTTGGTACGATTCTTCTTTTTATTTTAACTGTAATCATTACGCCAATTAAGTGGATAATTCAAGCTATATACGGACTATTGCCTAAAAAAGTTCAATTATTTCTTTTTAAAATAGCAGGATTTTATAGTAAAATGAAGAATATATGTATAAAAGTAGTGAAGTATGTTAGGTTTAAGAGGAGGTAACGAGCTTTGGCTTCAGACAAACAAACAGTAACGAGATTAGATTCTAATTATATGCAGCAATATGATGCTTACATAGAAAGGCAGAGACGGAAGAAGAAGCGTCTAATTCGCCGGCTTGTGTTATTTTCTCTGATTGCAGTAATAGCAATAGGGACCATGGCGACGTACCATTTTAAACAACGTGTACTTCATGCAGAAAAGACGGAAGAATATCAAGCCTTACAAAAGGAATTGACAAGCTTAGAAAAGCAAGAAGCCAATTTGCAAGAGGAAGTAGAGCTTTTAAATGATGAGGATTATGTATTGCAAATTGCTAGAACAAATTATTTCTTCTCTAAAGAGGGCGAATTAATTTTCAAACTTCCCGATGAGAAGCCATCATATTGACACACTTTTGTCTGCTTGGCTATAATATAGTAGTAAGCTAATGGTGCATCATTGTGATCATATATTAGTTTCTTAAAAATTCTAAGGAGGAGCATTTTTTTTATGTCAATTGAAGTAGGCAGCAAGCTGCAAGGAAAGGTAACTGGTATCACTAATTTCGGGGCCTTTGTAGAGCTTGAACAAGGTACTACTGGGCTTGTTCACATTAGTGAGGTTGCTGACAACTATGTGAAAGACATTAACGATCACCTTTCTGTTGGAGATGAAGTGAAGGTGAAAGTTATTAATGTCGAGAAGGACGGGAAGATTGGCTTGTCTATAAAAAAAGCAATAGATAAACCAAAACGTCAGCGAGATAACCGTGAACGGACGGAGTCTTTTGAGTCAAAAATGAATCGCTTCCTTAAGGATTCTGAGGACCGTCTTGCCTCTTTGAAGAAGCACACGGAATCCAAACGCGGGGGTCGAGGTGCTAAGAGAGGATAGCAGTTGCTGTCTATACAATAATGCTCTATATATAAATACGACAAAAAGAGAGGTTGGAACTTTTATGTTCCAACCTCTCTTTTTAATTGTTTAGGAAAATACCGGAAAATATAAAATTTGCCCATGTGGATCCATATGGGCGTGTTGAGTTGCAGCAGCTCCAGCGCCCAGAAACGAGGGCGACTTCACGAATTGCCCTAATCTAAGTCGTCATCGGCTCGCAAGCTCACCGTGATTCCTTTATCTTTGTTGACTCGCTCCAGTCGCTACGTTTCTAATCGGACGCTTACGCTTTTGTTCTGATTTTATAGTGTAAGGTAGACCGATATAACAAAAAAACCTGCTGCTTTGCTTATGCAACAGGTTTTACTAAATAATGGCGGCGGAGGGGATCGAACCCCCGACCTCACGGGTATGAACCGTACGCTCTCGCCAGCTGAGCTACACCGCCAAATAAGCCAACAGAAAATATAATACAGCAGGTTTAAGACTCTGTCAATAGCTTTCTTATAAGAAAATCGAAAGAATCACAGGCAATATAAGTAATTTAATTAAGAGCCCTGCCCAAATCGACTTACACAATAGAGAATACAAATAGTAAAGAATACGGTACTTTAATATTTAATAAGCTTGGTTTTTTACAAATAACTATCTCCGTTATGATAAAATGAAAAAGCATTGTACGATATAGGAAAGGATGAGGCTGAGACAAAACTAATGAAGAAACAATAAAAAACGAACAATGTTTAGTCGAAGTCAATTATCTTTTCGTTTTTTGGTTAGAATCATTCATTTAGCACCTGAAATAAGCGAGACTCCGGCGGGAACAACACGAGTCCGAAGATCCACTTGGTAACGTGTTTTTCTTTACCAAGTTAGCTTAGGCCGTGCCCACGGAAAGAGCGTATATCTTCACGGTGCGGCGATGATACTCCTATTGATAACATGATTATTCGTGTTTTGAGTAAAGAAGTTGTGTTTTGCCCCAGCCTCTTTCCATTATTAAACTGAACGGAGAAATGAGGTAACACTACGTTGAAGAAAGAAATAAGGAATAGACTAATAATTTTAATTGTACTTGCTTTTCTTCCTATCTTATTTCTAACTATTGATTATAAGCTAGATGTAGAAAATAACTATATAAATAGTTTGTTTTTTGTTATAGCAACTTTGATTGTAACAATGACAATATATGTCATTTTAAGCTTAATTATTAAAAAGTATCCTTCCCTATTTGAAAAAGGAATATGGAACAACCCCTTCCATACTTTAATGATAGGAACCCTTATTTTATTTGTTTTTATCCTAGTAGCTGTGTTGAGTGTAAATAATTTAGATTTCAGTCCAACGATGAATAAGGGATTAACATTTATAATGGCTTATCCTGTTGTCTTTGTTTTAATTTTAATGATAGATTCTTTTTATAAAGGTGTATTCAATATCGTAAGGGAAAGACGTTTATTTATCAGCTCTATATCGGTAGTTTTTATTCTAGCTATAATGATTTTATTTGGTTCATTAAGTAATATGTAACTAAAGCAATATCGTTTTTTCTATAATTATTAAGTGCGTTAATCTATCAAGTAAATTCAGTTAGACTTTATTTCAAGCCAGAAATAATAGGCCATTCATTTCTCAATGCTTTAATTAAATTCCAGTCTGACCACGATTTTCCTACGTAATCTATATCGTAACGATATCACCAACTACGTAATAAAACTCGAAAACTGCTTTATTTTTCGATAAATAGAGGATGTTTAGTTAGAAAGGTTCAGAATTCGCCAAAACTTTTTACATAAGGCAATAGGTGAAAATGCCTTCACTTGCTGGATAAAGTAATGGACGATTCAATACCTACTGGCATTCGTTTTTGTGCTGTTTTAATCCTTCCACACGCGTGTTCGTGTTGAAACCTGTTTGAAGAATAGAAAGTCGTCGAACGATTCTTATGAAACGCTCTCTTGTTTTGACAAAAATAGAAGGCATATTGTGATTTAATGATATGCACAAAGAGGGAGTGGTAGTTATGATGGATTCAATTTCAAGAATGGAACCGAAAGTATTGGGAGCAGAAAGATCAAAACAAATGGACAAGCTCCGAAACCGGCTATATGCAAAGATGAAAGGGGTATTGCTGGAAAGAGGATGGCTTTTTTATATGATCGGTTTTTTATTGGGACGAGCTGTGATTCTATCCGTTGTCTCTCCTTTTGCAGTTGCTTTTTTAGCTACAATTTGGCTTGTCCATAAGGAAAAAACATTAAAAACCATACTTGCTGTGCTATTGGGTGCTTTAAGCTATTCTGTAAATCATAGTATCTTTATCGCTCTGGCCGTACTGGTTTTTGTCTTTATGGGTGGTTTATTTAAGCAGGCGAAGAATCAACAGATGCTTATCCCGTTATTTGTATTTTTATCTACGATAGCAACAAGGTTATTTCAGTATTCCATTAGTCAACAGCTATCTGCTTATGACTGGATGCTGGTTTTCGTAGAAGGAGTATTAGGAACCGTATTAGTATTAATTTTTATGCAGAGCATTCCATTATTATCACCAAAAAGATATAACCCCGCATTAAAGAATGAAGAGATCGTATGTATGATCATACTCATTGCCTCTATACTTACTGGTACGATTGGCTGGGAGTTTTATGGGGCTTCCTTCGAGCAGATATTCTCTCGCTATTTTGTGCTCATTTTAGCATATGTCGGTGGGGCCGCGATTGGCTCAACAGTCGGCGTGGTTGCTGGACTCATCTTGTCTCTAGCAAATGTAGCAAACCTTTATCAAATGAGCTTACTCGCTTTTTCAGGTCTCTTAGGAGGACTATTAAAAGAAGGTAGGAAACCAGGCGTTGCTGTTGGCCTATTTGTTGGAACGTTTTTAATTGGAATCTACGGCGATGCGAACCAGTTAGTCCCATCGATCATTGAGTCATCCATTGCTATTTTAATCTTCTTGCTTACACCTGCTAGCTGGTTTAGAAAACTTTCAAGGTTCATACCTGGAACAGAAGAATATACGAATGAACAGGAACAATATTTACAAAAGGTGCGAAATGTAACCGCTAAACGTGTTGAACAATTTTCAGATGTTTTTCAAGCTTTGTCTAAGAGCTTTACCATCACAGATGGTTCGAGCGAAGATGATCAAGAGTCAAGAAGAGAAACCGATTACTTTTTAAGTCAAGTAACGGAGAAAACCTGTCAAAATTGCTTTATGAAGGAAAGGTGTTGGCAAAAACAATTTGATAAAACATATACATTAATGGAACAAATGAAAGAAGATATGGGGGAAAACGGAAAACCAAGCAGGAAAACAGCATGTGAGTTTGAAAATTATTGTGTGAAGCCTCAAAAAGTTGTTGATGTAATGAAGGAGGAGATGTCTTACTTTGAAGCCAATCAAAAATTAAAACAACAAGTATTAGAAAGTAAAAAACTTGTAGCTGATCAATTGCAAGGAGTTTCGGAGGTGATGGAGGATTTCGCAAAGGAAATATTAAAGGAACGGCAGCATCATGAACAACAAGAAATGCAGATTGTACATGCGTTGAAGCAAATGGGGATTGAACTGGAAAAGCTAGAAATTTATCGCTTAGATAAAGGAAACGTAGATATTGAAATGACATTAACCTTTTATGAATATCATGGTGAAGGTTCTAAACTGATTGCACCTGTATTGTCTGATATTTTGAAAGAGATTGTTGTTGTGAAACAGGAAGAAATTGCCCCATTTCCAAATGGGTATAGTTATTTAGCGTTTGGTTCAGCAAGAGAATTTGTCGTTGAGACAGGTGCTGCTAATGCTGCGAAAGGTGGAGGGCTTGTATCTGGAGATAGTTATACAACCATAGAGCTTGGTGCAGGGAAATACGCTATGGCTATCAGTGATGGTATGGGCAATGGTTTAAGGGCTCAGGAGGAGAGCGTTGAGACATTAAGGTTGCTTCAACAAATTTTACAGACTGGAATACCAGAAAAAGTAGCGATTAAATCGATCAACTCAATTTTATCGCTACGATCTACAGATGAGATGTTTGCTACACTCGATTTGGCGGTAATTGACTTACACAATGCTTTCGTTCGCTTTTTAAAAATAGGCTCAACACCTAGCTTTATTAAACGGGGAGATCAATTAATTAAAGTGGAAGCTAGTAATCTCCCTATGGGGATTATTCAGGAGTTTGATGTAGATATTGTTAGTGAACAGTTAATGTCGGAAGATTTATTGATTATGATGAGTGATGGTATTTTTGATGGGCCAAAGCACGTGGAAAATACGGATGTATGGTTAAAACGAAAAATAAGAGAAATGAAGACCGACGATCCTCAGGAAATTGCTGATTTAGTTTTAGAAGAAGTTATTCGCACTAGGTCGGGAGAAATTGAGGATGATATGACCGTGGTAGTTGCTAAAGTAATGAAGAATATACCTAAATGGACTTCTGTACCAATTTATCATGATCAAGCTCAGTGAAGGATATAGTACGTATTTACCTTCCATCCTAACTAGACTATGTATAGATCACATAAAAAGTGGTGAAGATGGTATTAATAGTTGGGAGGTAGATAACGTTGAGAAAAGGTACACTGAAGCAAATCTTGTTAATTACAGATGGATGCTCAAACAAAGGAGAAGATCCTTCGGCTACAGCTTCTTTGGCTTATCAACAAGGAATCACTGTAAATGTAATTGGAATATTAGAGGATGAACAGAGCGAACAACCCGAAGGTTTAAAAGAAGTTGAAGACATTGCATTATCAGGTGGTGGTGTTAGCCAGCTTGTCTATAAACAAGCATTATCTCAGACAGTACAAACGGTGACTAAACAAGCGATGACCCAAACACTGCAAGGTTTTGTAAATAAAGAATTACAGCAGATTTTAGGACAGGATCAGTCACTAGAGGATCTTGAGCCGGAAAAGCGCGGAGAAATAATGGAAGTAGTAGAAGATATGGGGGAGACGTGTGATCTGGAAGTATTAGTATTAGTTGATACGAGTGCAAGTATGCATGATAAGCTTCCAACCGTTAAAGAAGCATTAATTGATCTATCTATTAGTTTAAACGCACGTATTGGTCGTAATCGCTTTGCAATTTTTAGTTTTCCTGGAAAACGAAAAGATATACAAAAGGTATTTGATTGGTCACCTGCTTTAGATTCTATCTCTACCATTTTTCCAAAACTAACAAGTGGTGGCATTACTCCTACAGGTCCTGCTATTCGAGAAGCAATGTATCAGTTTGGTAAGAAAAGCTTACTAAGGAGCTTTAGAGATGAAGATGAACCAGGAATGGAAGAAGCTTAATAGTGATATCCGCTCTGGAATGCATATCCAGGGGAAGTGGCATAAACAAACGTATGTTATCAAAAGAAAGCTTGGCGCTGGAGCCATTGGTTCTGTATACCTGTGTGAAGCAAACGGCAAATTAGCTGCATTGAAAATTAGTGATAAACGTTCTTCCATGACGGTTGAGGTTAATGTGCTCCGGTCACTCGGTAAGGTCCAAGGAAATCGTCTTGGACCTTCTTTATTGGATGTAGACGATTGGACGTCTCCAATAGGTACTAAATATTCATTTTATGTAATGGAATATTTGCAAGGTGAATCGATGGCCTCCTATATCCATCGCCATGGTAAGGAATGGGCCGGGGTTTTCATGGTACAGCTGTTGGAGGATCTCGAACAGCTTCATCAACAAGGATGGGTTTTCGGCGATTTAAAATTAGATAACCTATTAATCGTCTCTTCTCCGCCACGTGTGCGTTGGGTAGATGTTGGAGGAACAACACAAACAGGAAGAGCGATCAAAGAGTATACCGAGTTTTATGATCGTGGTTATTGGGAAATGGGATCAAGAAGAGCAGAACCAAGTTATGATTTATTTGCTTTTACGATGGCATTCATTCATGTCTATTATCCAAAACGTTTTGTCAAAGGTTCTCAACCGGAGAAGCTTCTATTTCGCAAGCTGGATGAAGCAAGAGGACTACGCCCATATCGGAATGTCTTAAAGAAGGCACTAGCAGGTAAATATGCTTCTAGTTCACAAATGAAAAGAGAGATGTTACAGGTAATTCATGATACGCAGAAAAAAAAGCAAAAAACTAGGAAGCAAATCCAACAAGAAAAAGAAGCTCCCTTTTTGCTAGAGGCCGGAGGTATTTCTATTCTAGCGGGAGCCTACTATTTAATTTCTTTGCTTTTTCAGTGATCCTAGTTGTGATAGGATAAAAGTAGAAATGTTGTGTTGGAGATGGACATAATGAAAACGATGATTACTCATTTTATAAAAAAACATCACTTGTTAACAAAGCAGGCAACAGTCCTAGTAGGTGTATCAGGGGGACCAGATTCGTTAGCACTTCTCCATTACCTCCATTCGATAAGGCAGGAATGGGAAATACGTATAATCGCCGTAACTGTCGATCACCAACTGAGAGGGGAAGCATCCCTTGAGGATCTTCGATATGTTAAGCGATTTTGTAAAACGTGGGA
Source organism: uncultured Virgibacillus sp. (assembly GCF_947495635.1). Lineage (NCBI taxonomy): Bacteria > Bacillati > Bacillota > Bacilli > Caryophanales > Bacillaceae > Virgibacillus > uncultured Virgibacillus sp. The sequence continues at coordinate 11,831 of NZ_CANMAB010000059.1, forward strand.
TATCGAATTTGTAGGAACCTCTGTTGATGTACCGTCCTATAAAAAGAAGCACAAACTAGGAACACAACTAGCGGCAAGAAAATTACGATATAAGTTCTTTGAAGAGCAAATGGAATTATATAATGCCGATTTGCTAATGCTCGGCCATCATGGTGACGATCAGGCAGAAACGATGCTCATGCGTATGGTACGTTCAGCAGATTCACAAGCATTAGCAGGTATTCCTGTTAAGCGGGATTTTGCTACGGGTGCTATTGTTCGACCTTTTCTCTGCGTAACGAAAGAACAAATATGGAATTATTGTGAAGTGCATCATATTAAACCGAGGCTTGACCCTTCGAATCATGAGACAACCTATACAAGGAATTATTTCCGAAAACACGTACTTCCATTAATAAAAGAGAAAAATAGTAATATACATACTACCATACAGCATCTTAGTGAAACGTTAGAGGCCGATCAAGCGTATTTAAATAGACAAGCACAAGAAATGGTCGATACAATTGTGATGTTTGATAAGGAAAGATGCCAGGTTTCATTTGAAATTAAGCTGTTTAAAACGTACGCATTTGCTTTACAAAGACGGGCCTTTCATCTAATATTAAACTATCTGTATACTGATTTACCTAAGGACTTATCCTATGTCCACGAGGAGCAATTTTTTGCATTATTGCATCGAAAAACAGGTAATGCGCAACTAGATTTTCCCTCTGGCTTAAAAGTAGAGAAGGCATATAACCAGCTAAAGTGTCACTTCCAGGATGACCTCCATACAGATTCATATCATATGTTATTAAAGATCCCAGGCAAAACTGTTTTACCTGATGGATCAGTATTCACTACTGAATACGTGGATGAATATCAAGAGCAGTCAGAACAGACCTTTATTTTACAAAGCGGGCAGGCGGCTCTTCCGTTACATATACGTACCAGAAAGCACGGAGATAAAATGCGCTGGAAAGGGCTACAGGGAAGTAAAAAGGTGAAGGATATTTTTATTGATGCAAAAATACCTCGATCTGAACGGGGCACTTGGCCAATTATCACAGATAATAATGGAGAAATCCTATGGTTGGTTGGTTTAAAAAAGGGACTACTTGAGAAACAGGCAGATAATGCGGCATTTATACAATTAAATTATGAAAAAGGCAACATGTAGGAGGAGCAGAATATGCATAATGATATTCAAGAGGTACTAATATCGGAGGAGGAAATCGCAAGCAAGTGTAAAGAGCTAGGACAACAATTAACCGAGGAATATGATGGGAGATTTCCGCTTGCAATTGGAGTTCTAAAGGGTGCAATGCCATTCATGTCTGATATTCTACGACATATGCATACCCATTTGGAAATGGACTTCATGGATGTTTCTAGCTATGGAGGAGAGATGCGCTCTTCTGGGGAAGTGAAAATCGTAAAAGATCTAGATACTAAAGTTGAAGGTCGCGATTTGCTCATAATAGAAGATATCATTGATAGTGGATTAACTCTAAGCTACTTGGTAGACCTGTTTAAGTATAGGAAGGCAAAATCAATTAAAATTGTCACATTACTAGATAAGCCATCTGGAAGAACAGCTGCAATTAAAGCGGATATAGTTGGGTTCGAAGTACCTAATGAATTTGTTGTTGGCTATGGATTAGATTATCAAGAAAAATATAGAAATTTGCCATATATAGGTGTTTTGAAACCAGAGATTTATGGTGGCGAATAATAAAAATAATCAAGTGGAAGAATGAAATAAACCTTGGAAATAAAATGCTGATTTTTCAAGTGAAATTAGTTGTATTTCAACTTTTTTATATGATACGATGTTATATAGTTTTTCCCCGCTTGGGAGGAGGTAAGTAATGAACCGGATATTTCGGAATGTGTTCTTTTGGATACTTATATTCTTCGTTATTATAGGAGTCATTGGGGTATTCAATGGACAAAATGAAGAAGCAAAACAATATAATGTAAAGCAGTTTATGGATGCTTTAAATAATGGCGAAATACAAGAAATGACGATGCAACCAGCAAATGGTATTATTCGTTTTGAAGGGACTTTAAATGATGAGGATAAAAAATTTATTGCTCAAGTTCCTGATAATACGGACATTATAGCGTCAATTACAGAGCAAGCAAACGATCAAAGTGTGCTTAACGTAGAAGAAGAAGAACAACCAAGCGCGTGGGTAACATTCTTAACAACAATGATTCCGTTCTTGATCATCGGACTGTTCTTCCTGTTTATACTTAGTCAAGCCCAAGGTGGCGGCGGCGGTGGCCGAGTCATGAACTTTGGTAAAAGTAAGGCGAAAATGTACAGTGAAGACAAGAAAAAAGTCCGTTTTAAAGATGTAGCAGGAGCAGATGAGGAAAAGCAAGAGCTTGTTGAGGTAGTGGAATTTTTGAAAGATCCACGTAAGTTCTCAGCCGTTGGTGCAAGAATCCCTAAAGGGGTACTTTTAGTAGGACCTCCGGGAACTGGTAAAACGCTACTTGCTCGTGCTGTAGCGGGTGAAGCAGGTACACCATTCTTCTCTATTAGTGGTTCTGACTTTGTGGAGATGTTTGTTGGTGTTGGTGCGTCCCGTGTACGTGATTTATTTGAAAATGCGAAAAAGAATGCGCCTTGTATTATATTTATAGATGAAATTGATGCAGTAGGTAGACAACGTGGAGCTGGACTTGGCGGTGGACATGATGAACGTGAACAAACGTTGAACCAGCTTTTAGTTGAAATGGATGGTTTTGGTGTCAATGAAGGAATTATTATCATTGCAGCAACAAACCGTGCAGATATTCTAGACCCTGCTCTGCTTCGTCCGGGACGTTTTGACCGTCAAATTACAGTTGATCGTCCAGACGTTAAAGGACGTGAAGAGGTATTACAGGTTCATGCAAGAAATAAACCACTGGCTGATAATGTAGATCTGCAAACGATAGCTATGCGTACACCAGGCTTCTCTGGTGCAGACTTAGAGAATTTACTAAATGAAGCAGCACTAGTAGCTGCTAGACAGGATCGAAAAACGATAAATATGCTGGATGTTGATGAAGCTATTGATCGTGTCATTGCTGGTCCGGCTAAGAAAAGTAGAGTTATTTCTAAGAAAGAACGCAATATTGTAGCTCACCATGAAAGTGGACACACGGTGATTGGTATGGTTCTAGATGATGCAGATATGGTTCATAAGGTTACCATTGTACCACGTGGTCAAGCTGGTGGATATGCTGTAATGTTACCGAGAGAAGACCGATACTTTATGACCAAACCGGAATTATTTGATAAAATTACTGGGTTATTAGGTGGTCGAGTTGCGGAAGAAATTATGTTCGGAGAGGTAAGTACTGGAGCACACAATGACTTTCAACGTGCTACAGGAATTGCACGTAAAATGATTACGGAGTATGGAATGAGTGATAAAATTGGGCCATTGCAGTTTACAAATGGTGGTGGTGAAGTATTCCTTGGTCGTGATCTGAACAATGAACAAAACTACAGTGATGCGATTGCTCATGAAATTGATCAAGAGATGCAGAACTTTATAAATTATTGTTATGATCGTGCGAAGAAGATTCTTACTGAGCATAAGGATAAGCTAGAGCTTATTGCCCAAACATTGCTTGAAGTAGAAACGCTAGATGCTAAACAAATAAAATCACTGTTTGAAGATGGAAAACTACCTGAACCTGATCCGATTGAAGACACAGAAAAAGATGATGAATCGGTTAAGGTAAATATCCAATCTAATGATAAAGAAGATACTCCAGAAACGTTTGAAGAGGCAAAAGCAAAAGTAGACAAGAACTTAGACAAAGATGGAATTACAACAGATAACAAGCCTACTTCAACAGATGAAATTACTACCGATAATAAGCCATCATCAAATGATGAAACGGATAACAAAAAATAACGTCATTACAAATAACTATAAATAGAAATGAATATCTAGAGTTTGAGATAAAAGTAAATAATAAACAATAGAAACGAACTATAATTAGTTGAAATTAATTATAGTTCGTTTTTTGATTAAACTAGTAGCTGAAATATGCGAGACTCCTTGAAAAAGAAGAGCGCTTTTCCTGCGAGCGATTTATAACAGACGAATCCTCTCTTATTTTGCGGGAACAGCATGATTCCAAAGCTTCACTTGGCCACGTGTATTTCTTTGCCAAGGTAGCTGAGACCGTTCCACGGAATGCGAACATATTTCATGCGTGTTGCGGTAATTATACTCCTATAAGTATTCGTATATTTCCAAGCTCATTCCTTCCTAAGAGCTTATTGCCATAAAGTTTATAGTCTGTTTGTTATATATTCATAACTATGTATGGTATATTAAAAAATGAAATTATGTTGCAGACTAATTGTAAATTTTGTCGTAGAGAAAGGTATGGGAAAGCATGTTGTTTGTACTTGATGTGGGTAACACTAACACAGTATTAGGTGTATTTGAAGGAGATCAATTAAAGCACCAATGGCGGATAAAAACGGATCGTTATAAAACAGAGGATGAGTTCGGCATGCTTGTCAAATCGTTGTTTGACCATAAAGGAATTACACTTTCGGATATGAAGGGTATTATCATTTCATCTGTTGTTCCACCCATTATGTTTGCTTTGGAGAAAATGTGTAAAGACTATTTTCATCTGGAGCCTATGATAATTGGGAAGGAGTCGGTTCATTCCTTTCTAAAGATGCGTTATCCTAACCCTAGAGAAATTGGAGCAGATCGTATAGTAAATGCAGTAGGCGCAATCGAAACATATGGTGCACCATTAATAATAATTGATTTTGGGACGGCAACTACGTTTTGCTATATCAATGATCAACAAGAATATCATGGTGGTGTCATATCTCCTGGTATAAATATATCGATGGAAGCACTGTATAGTAAGGCTTCTAAGTTACCGAAAATTGAAATTCAAGCCCCTGATCATGTTGTTGGTTCGTCCACGGTTGAGGCAATGCAATCGGGTGTATTCTACGGCTATGTTGGACAAGTTGATGGCATTGTCAGACGAATTGAAGCGGAAATGGGTGTGAATGCAAAAGTAGTTGCTACTGGCGGCTTGGCTTCGTTAATTGCTCATGAATCCCAGACTATACAGCATGTAGATCCATATCTAACGTTAAAGGGGCTTTATCTCATTTATCATAAAAATAAGCAATTATAAGAATAAGGTTAATTAGAAAGGAGTTTTACAACATGAAGGACTTTATAATTAAAGCTACAGCATATAATGGAATGGTTCGTGCTTACGCGACAACTTCTACAGATACGGTAGAAGAGGCAAGAAGAAGACACGATTCATGGGCAACAGCATCTGCTGCTCTTGGTAGAACGATAACGATTGCAGGTATGATGGGAGCTATGCTGAAAGGAGAGGACTCCATTACGACAAAGGTAATGGGAGATGGCCCCTTAGGAGGTATTATTGCAGATGCGAATGCAAAGGGTGAGGTTCGAGGATATGTGGTAAATCCACATGTTGATTTTGAATTAAATGCAAATGGAAAATTAGATGTGGCAAGAGCTGTTGGTACTGAAGGTAATATAAGCGTGATTAAAGATTTAGGATTAAAAGATTTTTTCACGGGAGAGGTTCCGATTATTTCCGGGGAAATTAGCGAAGATTTTACGTATTATTTTGCTAATTCTGAGCAAGTTCCTTCAGCTGTTGGTGCTGGTGTATTGGTGAATCCAGATCATAGTATTCTAGCTGCAGGGGGGTTCATAGTACAGGTTATGCCTGGTGCTAGTGAAGAAGTGATTAGTCAGTTAGAGGAGAAAATTCAAGAATTGCCACCGATTTCTACATTGATTCGTGAAGGAAATACACCTGAACAAATTCTGCATCGGTTATTTGGAGAGAATCAAGTAAAAATTCATGAAACCGTTCCTATGGAATTTCGCTGCAAATGTTCAAAAGAACGACTTGAGCGAGCAATAAAAGGGTTGGGTGATAAAGAAATTCAAAATATGATTGATGAAGATCATGGGGCAGAGGCAAGTTGCCATTTCTGTAATCAAACATATCAGTTTACGGAGGAAGAGTTAGAAGCTTTAAAAGGGTAGTATTTTGAAGAGGCTGTCTCATTGTGTCGAATTGAATGTGCTAAAATCCTTTTGATTGATGTTGGAGACAGCTCATTTGTAGATTTGTAAAACTGAGAAAGTAGTTCGTTAAGTTAACAAGTGTTGAATAATACCTTGTTCAGCGTACAGGGGGAGCTAGTATCCATGTCGAAAAAACTATTGCTAGGTGTCATTATAATACTTTTAATAACGAATATTGCTACTTTATTAATTTGGCGTAATGAAGGGGTTAATGTTGGCGATGGAAGGAAGTTGAGTAGTAATGATGAGGTGGCAATCATTGGAAATGATGACATCAGCTTCGCTCAATGGAGTGACTCGCTTCGAAACAACTATGGAAAAAAGCATTTACGATCAATGATAGATCAAGCAGTTGTACAACAATTAGCAGCGGACAAAGGACTAAAAATTAGTGATAAGGTTATAGCTAGAGAAATAGCTATGTTAACTACGATGCAGGGTGTGACTTCAGCGTCAACTTATGAAAAGTTAGAGAAGCAATGGGAAGAAGATATTACATACAGGTATCAATTGGAAATGCTTTTAACAGAGGGGACACCTATTCCAGAGCAAGAAATAAAGAATCATTATAATACATATGGTGATCAATATAACTTTACATCTTCTATGCAAATTTCACATATCGTAGTAGATAATATGGAAACAGCAAATAAAGTTTATCAAGAATTGGAATCAGGTGCCTCATTCAAGCTATTAGCTCGAGAATATTCAATTGATGAATCCTCTAAAGCAGAAGGTGGATATCTTGGCTTTATTTATACAACTAGTCAATTCTTTCCTAATGGCTATGCAGAAGTTGCTGAGAATATAGAAGAGCATTCTTATAGTAAACCATTTGTAGCTGATGATGGTGTGGTAATTCTTTATCTTCATCGCAAGCTACCATCTATTACATTTACGTATGAAGAGATGAAACCGTATATAAAGAGTGAATTAGCATTACATAAACAAAACCAGTCGTTAGATGCCACTCCACTATGGGAAGAGATGGAGATTGATTGGTTATATGGAGAAGAATAGCACGTAACAATAGTCGATGGACAAAATAAGTAGACGAATGCCTAAATATTCCGTATTAGTTGACATTTAGCTGGGTAAAACGTACATTATAATTAATCATACAAAATAACTAGGAATTAGGAGGGAATGTAGTGAAGGTAGCTAATAATATAGCTGAACTTATTGGTGGAACACCAATAGTAAAATTAAATAATGTGACAGACGCTGACAGTGCTGACATCTATGTGAAGCTTGAATTTATGAACCCAGGTAGCTCTGTTAAGGATCGTATTGCCTTAGCAATGATCGAGGCGGCTGAAAAGTCTGGAGAATTGGAAGCAGGAGATACCATTATTGAACCGACTAGCGGTAATACAGGTATCGGTTTAGCGATGGTAGCTGCAGCAAAGGGGTATAAGGCTGTGCTTGTAATGCCTGACACGATGAGTCAAGAGCGCCGCAATCTTTTACGCGCCTATGGTGCAAAACTTGTGTTAACTCCTGGAGCTGAGGGGATGAAAGGCGCTATTAATAAAGCGGAAGCATTACAAAAAGAGAATGGTTATTTTATGCCACAGCAATTCAATAATGAAGCAAATCCGGAAGTCCATGCAAGGACGACAGGTAGAGAAATTGTAGAGCAAATGGGTGATGGCCTAGATGCATTCGTCTCAGGGATTGGTACAGGAGGAACCATAACAGGAGCTGGAAAAGTTTTGAAAGAAAACTTTGAGGGAATAAAGATTTATGCGGTAGAACCTTCTGCTTCTGCTGTGCTATCGGGGGCTACTCCTGGACCTCATAAAATTCAAGGAATTGGTGCTGGTTTCGTACCAAAAATATTAGATACAGACATCTACGATGAAATTTTACGCATCGAGAATGAAGAAGCCTTTGCAACTTCTAGAGAAGTAGCTACTACCAACGGAATTCTTGGTGGCATTTCTGCAGGAGCTGCTGTTGCAGCTGCGAAGCAGGTGGCGAAGAAACTAGGGAAAGGGAAAAAGGTTCTTGCTATTTTCCCAGATAATGGAGAAAGGTATTTATCGACTCCGCTTTATCAATTTGAAGAAGAATAATTAATGCGATTGTCCTTCGCCAGTATCTAATATTTGATACTGGCTTTTTCATTGTTTAGGAAATTATAAAAGAGTGTTGAGCTGCGTCCAGCTCCAACGCCTAGAAACGAGGCGAGTTCATGAATGAACCTACGATAATTCAACATCAGCTCGCAAGCACACCGTGATTCCTTTATCTTCGTTGACTCGCTCCAGTCGCTACATTTCTAATCGGGTGCTTTTGTTCTTGTTTATAGTGGGTCGCCTGCTTGCTTGTTCTGTGATACGATTAAGGGAGAAAATGTCAGGAAAGAAGGTACGGGGCAGTATGAAACTAATTACAAAAGTGAAAACCTACGATCTAAATGAACGTACACATATAATGGGGATATTAAATGTTACTCCAGATTCCTTTTCTGATGGAGGAAGCTTCAACACAATTAACAAAGCAGTAGAACACGCTGTGAAAATGGAGGAGCAAGGAGCGGATATTATTGATATTGGTGGAGAATCTACTCGGCCAAATCATGAACCAGTTTCTCAAGAGGAGGAAATTAAACGCGTAGTTCCCATTATTAAGGCTGTGAAAGAGAAAATAAAAATACCGATATCCATTGATACATATAAAGCTGAGACAGCAAAAGCTGCAATTGAAGCTGGTGCAGATATTATTAATGATGTATGGGGTGCAAAAAAAGAACCGGCGATTGCTCAAGTTGCAAGTGAGTATCAAGTACCTATCATTCTCATGCATAATCGAACGGATTTAGATTATAACAATATCATTGAGGACATGTTGAATGATATACAAGAAAGTATAGATATAGCATTACAAGCTGGCGTGTTGGACCATAATATTATCATTGATCCAGGTATTGGATTTGCTAAAACAGCTGAAGACAATTTGCTCGTGCTGAATCAGTTGGAGGTATTCCAAGAATTAGGCTATCCGCTACTATTGGCAACTTCAAGAAAAAGGTTTATTGGGAATATCCTAAACGTACCACCTGAAGAAAGAGACGTAGGAACAGGTGCAACTACTTGCTTAGGAATTATGAAGGGTGCCAATATGGTGCGTGTTCATGATGTGAAAACAAATATAGAGCTTGCGCAGATGATGGATGCAATGCTGCGCGTGAAAAGAGGTTGACACATGGATAAAATATATTTAAATAACTTACAATTTTACGGTTTCCACGGTTTACTTCCTGAGGAAAACAAACTTGGCCAGCGTTTTCACGTAGATGCTACTTTGTTTTTAGATTTATCTAAAGCCGGAAGTAGTGATAATATGTATCAGTCCATACATTATGGACAAGCCTATGCGTATATAAAGGAAGTAGTCGAAGGCGAAGCCAAGAATCTAATCGAAGCAGTTGCCGAAAGCATAGCCAATAAGCTCTTAACCTCCTTCGATTTACTGGAGGCTTGTACGATTAAAGTTATTAAACCAGATCCACCAATAGCGGGTCACTATCACTCTGTTGCGGTGGAAATACATAGGGAGAAAACGACGAAATGAATAAGGCATATCTTGCATTAGGAACCAATATTGAACCAAGAATTCAATATTTAGAAAGCTGTTTATATGAACTAAGTAAACATCCAGACATATCAATAATAAATCAATCATCCATTTATCAAACAGTTCCAGTAGGGTATACGGATCAAGCCGATTTTCTTAACATGGTAATTGAGATAAAAACGACACTTGCATCATTAGAGTTACTGGATTATTGTCAGCAACTAGAGCGTGAATTGGGAAGGGAACGGAAGATTCGTTTTGGTCCGCGAACAATAGACCTTGACATTTTGCTGTATAATCAAGAAAATAATAAAACGGAGCGATTAATTATTCCGCACCCGCGAATGCATGAGCGTGCATTCGTGCTTATTCCATTAAATGAAATAGCACCAGATATAGTAATACCAGTAAAGGAAAAGCGTGTTGCTGATTTAATAGAAGAGCTTCCGGGAAATGACATAAAGGGTGTAGCTATATGGACAAAAAACGAATCGGCAGACGAATAAAAGCATTTCGTAAATTAAAAGGATATACTCAAATAGATTTTGCAAAAGCATTAGGCGTTCCTCTTTCCGCAATTGGTGGTGTAGAACGTGGCTCGAAGGAATTATCAGAGGAATTACTAGATAAAGTTGCTGAGACATTATCCGTTTCTAAGGAGGAGCTGACATTACAAGAAGTACCACAAGAGGATAATAAATTCTTGGATGGCTTACCAAACGAAAAAAATGAAGAAATTAGGTAGGGGGATGAGCGATCCAAAATGGAAGCCTCATTGGCACTAATTGTTAAAAGTAGCTATGGAGGTAATTCGTAAGCATTCTGCCTAGTATCGGGTCTACGTGAAAATGGTAAGGAAAGGCGACGTTAATAAAGCTGAAACGCATGCAGATCTACTAGTATTTTATATGCTAATGCGAATGAATAAGAGGAAGTAAATAGAGCTTCCTAAATTCAAAGGATTTCAAAATCTGTCAGTAACCTCTGGTAGGTTTTTACCATTAATTGCGAAAGCTTGAGGCATGAAAGATTTATGTAAATCAGCTATACTTACATAATAGATAAGGACTGGAGTGATAAAGGTGACAGAGGAATTAAATGAACATATGCGAGTTCGGCGTGAAAAGCTCGAGCAGTTTATAGACCAAGGAATAGATCCTTTCGGTGGGAAATTCACACGAACTCATGTAGCAAACGAATTAAAAGAATTATATGATCGTTATTCAAAGGAAGAGTTGGAAGAAAAGGAAGAAAAGGTGACCATTGCCGGAAGAATGATGACCAAACGCGGAAAAGGAAAAGCAGGCTTTGCTCACATTCAAGACATTAGTGGTCAAATTCAGTTATATGTTCGTAAAGATAAGATAGGCGAAGAAGCTTATGAGATTTTTAAGTCAAGTGATATGGGAGATATAATCGGGGTTACTGGGATAATGTTCAAAACTAAGGTTGGTGAACTGTCTGTTAAAGTAACTGAGTTTCACCTATTAACAAAATCATTACGACCATTACCTGAGAAGTACCATGGCTTAAAAGATATTGAACAGCGTTATCGACAACGTTATTTAGACTTGATTACGAATATGGAAAGTAAAGAAACGTTTGTGTTAAGAAGTAAAATAATTCAAGCGATGCGCAGATATTTAGATGGACAAGGTTTCTTAGAGGTAGAGACCCCGATGTTACATGGTATTCCTGGTGGTGCTTCTGCTCGTCCGTTTGAAACGCATCATAATGCATTAGACATCCCTTTGTATATGCGAATTGCTATTGAGCTTCATTTGAAAAGGCTAATTGTGGGTGGATTGGAAAAAGTCTATGAAATTGGACGTGTTTTCCGAAATGAGGGTGTTTCAACTAGACATAACCCTGAATTTACAATGATCGAGCTCTATGAAGCATATGCCGATTATCATGATATCATGTCCCTTACCGAAAATTTAGTTGCTCATATTGCGAAAGAAGTACTTGGTTCTACAACGGTAGCGTATGGAGATTATGAAATTAATCTAGAACCAGAATGGACAAGGCTACACATGGTTGACGCGGTTAAGAAGAAGACGGGTGTAGATTTCTGGAAGCATATGACTGATGAAGAGGCTCGGGCATTAGCGAAGGAGCATGGAGTTGAAATAACGGATACTATGACTTTTGGGCATGTAGTTAATGAATTCTTTGAACAAAAAGTTGAAGAAGGACTAATACAGCCTACGTTTATTTACGGTCACCCTGTAGCCATTTCTCCTTTAGCTAAGAAAAATAAAGAGGATGATCGTTTTACCGATCGATTTGAGTTGTTTATTGTTGGCCGTGAACATGCTAATGCATTTAGTGAGCTAAATGACCCAATTGATCAACGTGAACGTTTTGAAGCACAGGTGAAAGAACGTGCAGAAGGAAATGACGAAGCCCATCTTATGGATAGTGATTTCTTAGAAGCGTTAGAATACGGAATGCCACCAACGGGTGGTCTGGGTATAGGTATTGATCGTTTAGTAATGTTATTAACGAATTCCCCGTCTATTCGGGATGTGTTATTGTTCCCGCAAATGCGGAATAAATAGATGGTTAGCAGAGAAAGTGGGTTATTCCCTTTCTCTGCTTTTTTATAAGTGCGCCAGGCATGGCGACTATCTAGGTGGTGAAAGTCCACTGTGGAGGTACACATCAACCAACCACTAGAGAAGCGCAAGGTGTTTATCGTGAGAAGTCAGTCGACGCCATAGTAGTGATGAAAAAAATCATGAAGGGCTGAACCATTTATAGTGACGCCATGAAATGCACGAAGGATAGACTTCTGAATGTGTTAATGATGAAAGTATGAGCGTATCTCAGGAGGATAGTCAAAATAGAAGTGTTCTTCGTCACGTGAAAGGAAAGGAGAAACGAGTGTGGGGCAAAGAGGTATTCCTTTTGTCTTAGACCGTTATCTAAAAGTACACACGGAGATATAAATTGAACCGCCGTATACGGGAACCGTATGTACTGGTGGTGCGAGAGGGGCGATAAGCTCTTAGCTTCTCCCTCTACTCGATTTAGGAAGGTATATAATTTGCCGCGCCCAGAAACGAAGTGACTTTACGAATCGCCTTACGATAAATCATCATCGGCTCGCAAGCTCGCCGTGCTTCCTTTATCTTCGTTGACTCGCACCAGTCGCTACGTTTCTATTCGGTCGCTTGCGTTTTTTCTCCCTATATATAGAAGATTAACGTTTAATGGTTACGTTGTACAAAGCATAATTCAAACGATATTCACGTTTTATTTAGTTGGAATTGGGTACATTATTTATAATAGATAACGAATTAAAATAGGCTTATTTAAATATTAGAATTTAATAAAGAGTACAAATTAATATTTTGTCTTATTTTCTTTACAAAACCCCTTGATTTCATATTACAAACGTGGTAAATTTAATAACGTTGCTTCACAAGGCAACTGCCAATGCAATTCATAAAATGAATAAAAAAAGTGTTGACACTCAATGCTTTGCATGGTATATTAATAAAGTCGCCAATTTGAACAGCGAAAAAGTTAAGTAAAAAAAGTTCTTGACTTGAGTTGATCAAATTGGTATAATGAAAGAGTTGCTGTCGCAAAAGCAGCAAACTAATTTGCTCTTTGAAAACTGAACAAAACAACCAGTATGTCAAGAGAAAAACATGCAACTGTTT
>NZ_CANMAB010000060.1:0-24440 GCF_947495635.1 uncultured Virgibacillus sp.
TAGCTATTATTCCATAATAGCTACTAGAGGAAGCGTAAATCTGAGCATTTAGTGATAAGGACTGCGAATTTTGCTCAATTTTTTTTATTTATCTAAAATTAACCCTCTTGCCATCGTGCGGAGATAATCAAAATAAATACAAACCAGAACGAAACACCGACCGTGATGTTTAAATATCATGGTCGGTGTTTCGTTCCTCTAATGGACTTTTGATACAGCCCTATTATTTATATAAAAAGCTGCTTATTCCACGGAAAATATATAGGAGTATATTGGTTGATTACCGTTATGCACTTCAATTTCAATATCTTCGTATGTTTCTTCTATATATTTGATCAATCGATTTACTTCTTCATCTTCTACATCTTCCCCTTGAAGAATCGTCAAGATCTCATCATCTTTAGAGATCATCTCATTTAGAAGCAATTTCACTGTTTCCATTTTATCAGAGTCAGTAGCAATGATCTTACCATCTGCAATACCCATAAAATTACCGTTTTCAATGGTAATGCCATCAATTTGTGTATCACGTACAGCATAAGTTATTTGTCCAGTTTTCACCTGTTTTCTTGCCTCGTCCATTGCTTGCTGATTACTATCAATATCTGCATCTGGATGAAATGAGAGCATAGCGCTTATACCTTGTGGAATTGTTTTAGTTGGAACAACTCGTACATTTTCTTCAGCTAATTCTGCCGCTTGATCAGCTGCCATTAGGATATTCTTGTTATTTGGAAGCATTAACACATTTTTAGCATTAGCTTGCTTGATGGCATTTGCAATATCCTGAGTGCTTGGATTCATTGTTTGTCCACCTTCAATGACCACACTTGCCCCTAAGCTTTCCAAAAGATCCCTCAAGCCTTTACCCATGGCCACTGTAACAATTGCATATTCCGACTTTTCTTTTTGCATATTTTTCTTTTCTTTACTTCCTACAATAGCAGTATGCTGCTCGCGCATATTTTCTATTTTCATATTAATTAAGCTTCCATAACGTTGCCCCATTGTTAAACAATGTCCTGGATACTCTGCATGAATATGAACCTTCACAAGCTCATCATCAGAAACAACTAGCAAGGAATCACCATGCTCACTTAAATCGTTACGAAATGCTTCTTCATCAAATGGATATTCATTTAATTTGTCTTCTTCAAACTTAACCATAAATTCAGTACAATAGCCAAACTCTATATCCTCTGTATCCATAAAATCCTGTGTTACTTTATGATGTTCAGCATTTATCATTTCATCCATATTAATATCCGATGGATCTTCAGGAAGTTCTTCTCCCTTTAACGCAGCAAGGAATCCTTCATAGATGGTTAATAAACCCTGCCCACCAGAATCTACTACACCAACTTCTTTTAGGACTGGAAGTAAATCTGGTGTACGTTTAAGTGATGCTTTTGCTTCAGCTACAATTTGTTCCATTAGCTGAATGATGTCTTGTTCTTTTTCAGCAACTGAAACTGCTTGATTCCCTGCATCCTTTGCAACAGTTAGTATGGTGCCTTCTACAGGTTTCATTACAGCATTATACGCAGTGGAAACACCACTTTCAAATGCCTTCGCAAGCTCGATGGTTGTAACCGCTTCTTTTTTTTCCAACCCTTTAGAAAAACCACGAAAAATTTGTGATAGTATGACCCCTGAATTACCTCTAGCACCCATTAGTAACCCTTTAGCAAATGCTTCAGCTACTTCAGATACACTGTCACTAGTTAATTTTTTTACTTCATTAGCTCCGGAAGTAATCGTTAGATTCATATTTGTTCCTGTATCACCGTCGGGTACAGGGAATACATTTAAAGCATCAATTTTCTTGGCGTTATTCGACAAATTATGCGCTCCAGAAAGAATCATTTGAGCAAGTTTCTTGCCATTTATCTTCTGTAAAGTCACTATTATATTTCCTCCTCTGTAGACAAAAGCTCACAGCGCCTGTAGATCTACTATTCATGCTTCAGGCGCTAGAGCATTAACACTTTATACAATTAGATGATATGAAATTAGTCTTTTGAGACACGAACTCCTTGAATATAAATATTGACAGAATCAATTTCTAACCCTAAGGATTGATTTAACGTATATTTAACCTGAGATTGAACATTATGAGCAATTTCGGATATTTTTGTTCCATAACTCACAATAATATACATATCGATATGTAAATTGCTTTCTTCTTGACGGACAATGACACCTTTTGAAAAGTTTTCTTTTCTTAAGATTTCAGCAATGCCATCGCGTATTTGACTTTTAGAAGCCATCCCAACAATTCCATAACATTCAACTGCTGCACCACCAGCAATAGTGGCAATTACTTCATTAGTAATCGTTACCTGACCATCGTTTGTATGAAGTTCAATGGACATTTGAATCCTCCTTATAATACCTGCTCACATTATCTAAGCATATTCTACTACATGCAGAACCTTTTTAAAAGTATAGATAATACCTAATTAAAAATTACCACTTATAACAATGTACGATTTGTGTTAATCTGTCAAGTATTTTCTCTTTATATACCAAATAATCCCAGTTTATTCGTGGTTTTACAAAAAGAATAATTGCAATCTAGTAAGAGTTATGGTAAATTGTATAAGTATGAAAATGCAAAGAAACATGTAAAAGTAGGAGGGATAACATGGCCAGAAAATGTGTTGTAACTGGACGTCAAACTCGCAGTGGAAACCAACGCTCTCACGCTATGAATTCCAATAAGCGTCAATGGAAAGCTAATGTACAAAAAGTACGTATTATGGTAGATGGAAAACCGAAAAAAGTATATGTATCTGCACGTGCCCTTAAATCAGGGAAAGTAGAACGCGTTTAATATACTAATACAACTTATCGCATTAGTTAAGAAAAAGCACCTTTTTAATAAAAGGTGCTTTTTCTTATAGTCTAGGAAATTAAGGAATTTATCAAGATAAATATGAGCATGTTGACCCGCGTCCAGCTCTAGCGCCTAGAAACGATGCGACTTTCACGAATCACTCTAATCTAAATCATCATCACTCACAAGCTCACCGTAATTCCTTTACCTCCGTTGACTCGTTCCAGTCGACGTTTCTAATCGGTCGCTTGCACTTTTATTCTGACAATGATGCAGCAACTATTAAAATTCTCATCTCTACCAAAAAAAGTAAGCTTCTGTCAACTGACAAAAGCTCATGCTTATTACTTATCTTTCTTAAATGTACCAATAATGACCCTTACAAATCCACCAATAAATCTCGGGAGCTTAATCGTATAAAATTTCATGAGTTCGCCCTCCTCTTTTAACAAACAAAGCTATCTGGGAATCGTGTCACGACTCTTTATTAATAATAGTATGCCTTCATTGTACGAAAAAGTACCACTATTTCTAATCAGCTTGTTTGATATGCAAAGCGTAGATCCCCATGAAATATTTGCATCGGTTAGAGGATAATAGAAATTAGTTAAAGTTATACCACGTACTTCGTGCGAAAATGGAACAAATGAGATATTGGGATAGCTTTTGTCATGTTTTACATGATGTTCACCTGGAAGTGTAAGTTCTATATAATTCGTCTGATCAATGATGGCTCCCTTTATTCCTTTATCTATAATGGAATATAATAATTGGACATTAATTAATTCATGATCAAGTCTACCACCTGTTACACCGAATAAGTAAATGTAGTCAGGCTTTAGCTCAAATGCTTTATTTAATGCAATTTCAAGGTCTGTTTCATCCTTTTCTGATGAATACTCTTTCATATATTTACTATATTTAGCAATTGCTTCCCTTTCTTCCTTTGTCGTAGAATCGAAATCTCCTACTGCATAATCCATTGGTATGTTTTTTTTCACCAATGTCCATGCACCACGGTCAGCACCGATCCAACAATCCACTGTATCTAGATATGGGGTGAAATCAGGATACAGACCTGGTCCATTACCTATGATTGCTACAGTTTTCACGCTCTAATTACTCCTTTGCTGCATCCCGAATAGCTTGGATAGCTTTAGGACGATCTTCCTTCTGGAATATTGCGCTACCAGCAACCAAAATATCAGCACCGGCCTTTGTACATATTTGCGCTGTTGACGTATTGATTCCACCATCCACTTCTATCTCATATGAATATCCAAATTCCTTTCGCCATTCGTCTAGCTGTTTGATTTTAGCTAAAGTGCTTTTAATAAAGGACTGACCGCCAAATCCTGGATTAACCGTCATAATTAATACCATATCTATATCATTCAATATGGGTAATAGTGTTTCAACCGGAGTAGCTGGATTAATAACTACCCCCGCCTTCATATCCTGGTCTTTAATCAATTGAATGGTGCGATGCAAATGAGGACATACCTCTTGATGTACCGTTATTATATCAGCACCTGCATTTGCAAATGCCCCGATATAGGTATCTGGATTTTCTATCATCAAGTGTACATCCAATGGTAATGTTGTTGATGGTCGTATTGCTTCTACAATCAAAGGACCTAGAGTTATATTAGGCACAAAATGCCCATCCATTACATCGACATGAATATAATCTGCTCCTCCTCTTGTAACATCCGTTATTTCATCCCCTAGCTTAGAAAAGTCAGCTGCTAATATTGATGGAGCTATTTTTGTCATGACTAATACCTCGGCTTTCTACTTTGTATTTCTTCAAGAAATCGTAAATAGTGTTGATAACGATAGCTTGCAATTTCACCTGACTCGACAGCTTGTTTAATAGCACATTTAGGTTCCTTGTAGTGCATACATCCACGGAATTTACAGTTTTCCATTCTATCCCTTATTTCTGGAAAACATGCAGCTAATTCCTCAGGTTCAATATCCTGAAAGTCAAGCGAGCTAAATCCTGGTGTATCTGCTACTAATCCACCACAAAGTGAAATTAATTCAACATGTCGAGTTGTATGCTTACCTCTACCTAAGCTATCAGAAATTTCATCCGTTTTTAATAGGAGCGATGGATTTATCGCATTTAATAGCGATGTTTTTCCCACCCCTGATTGCCCAGCAATAACCGTAATATTATTCGTGAAATATTGTTCAAGTGAAGCTAATACTGAAGAATCCTTTACTGAAAACTGCTCTACTTTGTAACCAACTCGTTCATAATCTTTTTGATAAGAAATGAGACTATTTTTCGCTTCATCTGCAACCAAATCCATTTTCGTTATAAAAATAACCGGCTTAATTCCTTTCGACTCTACTAATACAAGAAACCGATCCAGTAGTACCGTACTAAACACTGGCTTCATCGCAGAACAGACAATTATTGCCTGATTAATATTAGCAATAGGCGGTCTAATAAGCTCATTGTCTCTAGGATGTATTTCTAAAATGTATCCTTCATTTTTACCACTAATATCAAATGTAACGACATCACCAACTAAAGGAGTGATTTTCTTTTTTCGAAATACTCCCCTGCCTTTGCACTGAAAGATTTCTCCTTCAGATTCGACGTAATAAAAACCGCTTAGAGCTTTAATAATTCTGCCACTTGGCATTTATTCACCTTCTTCATACGAAACTGTCTTATTAGCAATAACTTCTTCATCCCTTTTAATCATATATTCCGCCTTACTATCTGGTGCTATTGTTAACGTGAACTCAAATTCCTTATCCTCCGTAATCGTTTCTTCCGTGTGTACCTCTGATAAATCATTGTTCATATCATCAATATATATCTTAACTGTTTGTTCGATCTTTTCCTCATTTTCTTCATTCGTATCAGGATTATATGGTACGGTAAACGTTACAGTATGTGATACAGGAGGTTTTTCTTTAGGTCCTGTGGAAATATAAACCTTTACTGTTGATCCTTCCTCTAACTCCGTGTTTGTCCCTGGCTCTTGACGTATCACTTCGCCTTCAACCGTACTTTCAGAGCTTTCTTTAGAGACATCCATCTTTAGATTATTATTTTCCAAATATTCCCTTGCTTCGGCTTCCGTCATTCCTTTAAGATTATTTAAACTAATCGTTTTCGGACCACTGCTAACTCGAAAAATAACCTTGGTATCACTTGGTACAACTTCCGAGTCTGGAGTTGGCTGAATCTGTTCAATGATTTCTCCTACTGGCTGATCTGAATATTCCTCATACGGATCTAAAACTTCATATCCTTCATCTTCTAACAACCGTTTTACTTGCGAAAAGTCTTTACCAACATAATCAGCAAATTCTACTTTTTCTTTTCCCTGACTAACGTATAATGTGATAGTAGTACCTTCCTTTATCGTACTTCCAGCCGTTGGATCCGTTTTAACTACATTTCCATCTTCAATGTCTTCAGAATGGATTTTTTCGCGCTCAACAACAAAACCAAGTTCTTCCAATTCTGATGTTGCATCATCATAAGCCATATCTGTAACATCTGGAACAGTTACATCTTTAGGCTGAAACATATCAGGATATACAAATAGGGCTACAGTCACTGCTGCTAGTAATAAAAATAAAATAATGGAAGCAATGAACCATTTTTTCTTCTTACTCTTGGGCTTTTTAGGTCGTTTCTTCTTTTGCTTTTTCTTCGTTTTCTTCCCTTTGTTATGATCCAGAGACTTGTCCGTTTCTTTATAAGGCTTTGTAGGACCATTCGTTTGATGTACGATCGTATCATCATTAACACTATCCTGCATTTGATCTGTAATAATTGGGATAGCCTTGGTTTCTTCTCCTTCTTCTGTTGGTGGTGTAAACACTGCTTCATTTAATTTACTTGGATGTAAAGCCATTTCAAGTGCATCTTCTAAGTCATAAATTGTCTCATAACGATGAAATGGATCCTTCGCTGTTGCTTTTAAAACAATGTTTTCTACACTCTGTGGTACATCTTGATTGTATTTTCGTACAGAAGGGGTATCATTTTGTAAATGCTTTAATGCTATCGAAACAGCAGATTGCCCCGAAAAAGGCAGTCTTCCTGTTAATAGTTCATATAGTACAATACCTATAGAATAGATATCCGACTTTTTAGTAGCCATTCCTCCCCTTGCTTGCTCAGGAGATAAATAATGAACGGAACCTAGAATGGAGTTTGTTTGTGTTAATGCTGTTGCACTTAAAGCAATAGCAATCCCGAAGTCTGTCACTTTTGCTTGACCATATGTATCAATCAAAATATTTTGCGGCTTTATGTCACGATGTACAATGTCATTTGCATGGGCATGAGCAATTGCCGCCGAAATTTGTTTCATAATGTCCAGCGCTTCCTGTACATCTAGCGGGCCATTTCGCTGAATATATTCTTTTAACGTCATACCATCAACATATTCCATTACCATGTAAAGAAGCTTGTCCTCTTCCCCTACGTCATATATATTTACAATGTTTGGATGAGAGAGGCTAGCCGCAGCGTGGGCTTCTCGATCAAAGCGAGCGATAAACTCTTCATCATTTGCATATTCTAGGCGAAGTGCTTTAATTGCAACGTCTCTTTCCAAGATAATATCCCTTGCTAAATATACATTGGCCATACCTCCGCCACCAATTGTATCTTTAATCTGATAACGTTCACTCAAGACATGGCCATTTAACATGAAGATTCACCCGCTTCCTCAGAAGGTGAATATTGAAAAATAATCAATGATATATTATCTTCCCCTCCACGTTCGTTAGCTAATGAAATCATCTTTTCACCGATTTCTTGTAAATCTGTACTTGCGTCCATGATTTCTGATAGCTCTTTATCCATAACTTTATCTGTTAAACCGTCTGTGCATAACAATAGTCTATCTTCTGGTTCTAAGCCAAGAGACATGACATCACTTTCTATTACTTCCTCCGTACCTAGCGCTTTTAATACGACATTTTTTCGTGGGTGGCTGAGGGCATCATCCTTCGTTATTTGTCCAGACTGAACTAAGGCATTTACTAAAGAATGGTCTTCCGTAATTTGTTTAAGTCCATCCCCGCTTCTCTTATAACACCTGCTATCTCCAATATGAGCAATCGTCATAAAATCACGGATCACAATAACAATGACAATAGTTGTTCCCATTCCATAACATTCTTTATTCTCTTGTGCATGGTTATAAATGGCTACATTAATTTCCCTTATTGCGTTTTGCACCCAGTTCTCTGTCTCTTCAGGCGAATCTATATGGTCACATGCATTCCATTTTTCCTCTAATAACGTGGTAGCCATCTGGCTAGCAACATCCCCAGCTTGATGACCACCCATTCCATCTGCAATAACAGCAAGAAATTGCCCAGAAGAATTATAAAATACTCCACCTGAATCTTCATTATGACTTCTTACTTGCCCTCGATCAGTCAGAAAACGAGCTTTCATTATTTCACCCCTTGTTTACTTGTAGGTTCTTTACATAACAGTATTACACAATCTTTTTAAGAAAAGAAGTCTATTCCTTATTTTTTCGTTTCATACGTGTTAGGAAAAAACCATCTGTATTAAAGGTTTGTGGAAACACTTGTAATCCATAGTTACTTATACCAGGAGATTCTTTTAAAGGAGATGGTAGTGTGTTAAAGAACTTATTATCAAGCTCATACGAATTGTTACGTTCTAAGAACCTTCTCACTAATCTCTCATTCTCCTCTTTATCGACCGTGCAAGTACTGTAGATGAGCAGACCTTCATCCTTTAACAATGGTATAACACTTTCTAATATTTCTAATTGTATCGTTGCCAATCGATTTATATCAGCTTCTTCTTTATGGTATTTTATTTCTGGCTTACCTCGGATTACACCTAAACCTGAACAAGGAGCGTCAATTAAGACGCGATCAAATGTTTTTTCGTCATAAATATCCTGTAATTTTCTAGCGTCACCAGGTTTTGCATCTATAATCGATAAATCCAATTGATTTGCTTTATCTTCTATTAACTTCACCTTTTTTTTATGAAGATCAAAGGCATGTAACTCCCCTTGATTTTGCATTTTTTCAGCAATATGCGTTGCCTTTCCACCTGGGGCACTGCATGCGTCAAGTACTTTCATATTAGGGTGGGACTCTAGCATCTCAGCAACTAACATAGATGTTTGATCCTGAATCGTCACATAACCATGTTTAAATAATTCACTGTTTAAAATATTCCCTTTCTCAATAATGATTCCTTGGGAGGAAAATATCGAAGCTCTTGCTTCAAAACCTTTTTCTACTAATTTATTTAATGCCTGGTCTCGAGAAATTTTTAACGGCTGTACACGAACAGTTAACGGTTTATGTTGTGTATTGCACACACACATCGCTTCCGCTATCTTCAAACCATATTGATCCACCCATCGCTTAACGAGCCATTCAGGGTGACTTGTTTCAATCGAAATTCTTTTTACATCATCCTTAATAGTCGCTGTAGATGGTACTCCTTTCCTTTGAATAGAGCGAAGTACACCATTTACAAAAGAAGCAATTCCTTTATGACCTTTAGATTTAGCAATTTCAACAGCTTCATGAATAATGGCATGATCCGGAATTTTATCAAGGTATATCATTTGATACAAAGACATCCGTAACAACATTTTTACCCATGGTTTTATTTTCTTTTTCGGATCAATAAAAGCATCTAAATAATAATCTAATGTTAGTTTACGCTGAATGGTGCCATAAACAACTTCTGTCAATAGGCCTTCATCTTTTGCACCGATTTTTCCAGATTTCAATTCATGGTCAATAAGCAAATGACTGAACCCTTGATCTTTGTCGATACGTAACAAAACCTTTAATATCGTATTTCTTAACTGATTATTGCCCATCTACTCACCCATTATCATTCCATTTTTTATTCGGTTTGGATTTCCTTGTAGGTAGTCCTTTACTGTCATTCGCTTCTTACCAGCAGGCTGAACTTCTGTAATCCGAAATCCTTGATGATCTCCACAAACTACTATAATCGATGCATAATCCGGTTTATCAACGATTTCACCAGGTTGATTCCCTTGATAGAAAGTTTCGACAGGCTCTCCCCACCAAACTTTCATCAGCTTGCCTTCGTATTTCGTATAGGCTACTGGCCATGGATGTAAGCCACGAACATGATTATAAATCTCTGTATTCGACTTATGCCAATCAATCTGCTCTTCTTCACGCTTAATATTACGAGCAAATGTTGCTAGTGTATCATCCTGTTTTACTGGCTGTAATTGGTTATCAAATAGATTCGGCAATGTTTCCTGCAGCAAGGCAGATCCAGCTACTGAAAGCTTATCGTGAAGTGAGCCAACATGATCATTGTCTTCTATTTTCACTCTCTTTTGTGATAGGATATCACCTGCATCTAGCCTTTCAACCATATACATGATCGTAACACCCGTTACTTTCTTTCCTTGCATAATAGCATAATGAATCGGTGCTCCACCACGTAATTCTGGCAATAAGGAAGCATGTACATTAATACAACCAAAAGGTGGTGATGTTAATAATTGCTTAGGTAATAACTGTCCATATGCTGCCGTTATAATTAAATCTGGTTCATAAGCTAAAATTTCTTCATAATTATCCTTTAATTTCTCTGGCTGGAACACTGGGATATCATGTTTTTCGGCTTCTTCTTTTACAGGTGGAGGGGTAATAATACGCTTCCTCCCCTTAGGTCGATCTGGTTGTGTTACCACAAGTACTATTTCATAAGGTGAATCAACTAATGATTGTAAAATTGGAACTGAAAAATCCGGTGTTCCCATAAATACGATTCGTTTCATCTTCATTACCTACTTTCTACGAGGCTATATATTCTTCACATTAAATGATATGGCTGCATATCAATTGAAATAAATAAATCATCTTTTCGAATATCATTAGAAAATTGATCTAGAATTTTTGATAAGTAGATTCTTAGGTCTGGTTCATTTCTGTATTTTATCATGCATTGATAACGATATCTATCTTTAATACGTGGTATAGCCGATGGCGTTGGACCCAGGATGATTGTCTCATCCTTTACTACCTTCGTGAGCAACTGAGCGAACCGTTGAGTAGCTTGAACCACCTTGACTTGATTGACATGGGAAATCGTTATAAGTGCTAAAAAGAAGTAAGGTGGATATTGAAATGCCTTGCGCATTTTCATTTCCGTATTATAAAAGGTTGAAAAATCATACTGACTTGCCAGTTCAATACTATAATGATCTGGGGTGTAAGTTTGTACAATTACATTTCCATTTAAATTATGACGGCCAGCCCGACCACTTACCTGTGTGAGAATTTGAAATGTTTTCTCTGATGAACGAAAATCTGGTAGGTGGAGCATAGAATCAGCAGTTAGAACCCCTACAAGGGTAACATTTTCAAAATCGAGCCCTTTTGCGATCATTTGTGTCCCCAATAATATATCTGCTTCTTTGTTAGCAAATCGATTCAATAATTTTTCATGTGCTCCCTTTCTTCTTGTTGTATCCACGTCCATTCTAATTACACTTGCTTCTGGAATTAATTGTGTCAATGCTTCCTCGACTCGTTGTGTACCAGTTCCAAAATATCGAATGGTATCACTATTACACTCTGGACAATGTAATGGCATTGGCTCCTCATATGAACAGTAGTGACATTTTAATTGATTGCTATTCTTATGATAGGTTAGCGCAATATCACAATGTGGGCACTCCTTCACATGACCACAATCTCGACACATAACGAAGGTAGAGTAGCCTCTGCGATTCAATAATAATACGACCTGTTCTCCTTTTTCAATACAATCAATGATTGCTTTCTTTAATTTACGAGAAAACATCGTTCGATTTCCTGCATGCAGTTCCTTTCGCATATCAACTATCTCTACAGGCGGTAATGCTTTTTCATTGGTTCGTTTATCTAATGTAGCTAGCTGATAGACACCTTTCGCAGCTCTAGCATAGGATTCTAAGGTTGGTGTAGCACTTCCAAGAATTACTGGACATTGATGTGTTTTCCCTCTTTGAATAGCTACATCACGTGCATGATATCTTGGTTGATCCTCCTGTTTATATGATGTTTCATGCTCTTCATCAATGATAATGACCCCAATATTTTCAAAGGGAGCGAAAATAGCTGACCTAGCTCCAACCACTACTTGGACTTCTTTTCGTTGAATTCTTCGCCATTCATCATATTTTTCCCCTGCTGAAAGTGCACTGTGCATGACAGCGACATTAGAGCCAAATCTCCCTTTAAACCTTCTAACCATTTGTGGGGTAAGAGAAATCTCTGGAACTAAAACGATCGCTTCCTGACCTTTTAGAATGACATCTTGAATAACTTGTAAATATACTTCTGTTTTACCGCTGCCTGTAATTCCGTGCAAGAGAAACACATCATGCATATTTTTTTCTATTGTTTCTTTCATCGGCTCAATTACTTTGGCTTGTTGAACAGTTAAAGGTAATGCGAACGTTCTTTGAATTTCACTATCCTGATAAGGATTTCGATAAACTTCTGTATGATAACTATCTAGTAATTTTTTCTCTAGTAAGATATTCACCGTACTATTAGACGTATTCATGTGCTTAAGGAGCTTTTGTTTTTCTATCGGCTCAGGATTTTCTATAAAAAATGCAAGTAATTGTTTTTGCTTTTTAGCATTTTTAGCAAGATCAAGCATACTTTCCTCTAATTCATGGGGTGGTCGAGCTGGTCTAATCATCGTCTTAAATTTTTTAGTAATCCTTGATTTAACCAAATATTCAATGGAAACATCTCCATCCTGTACGGCTTTGGACAATCGCACATACGGAAGCTTAGAAGCAGTAAACTCTTCATAAGTTATGACATCCCTACCCGCAAAAAGTTGTTCTAATTCATCAGACAGCGTAGCACTAGTCATCCGAACAATTTCTTTTTTATACGTAGCTTTTAATACTTGCGGAAGCATGACCTGTAACGCCGTAATTTGCAAACTGACTGTTTGTTGAGCAACCCATTTCCCTAAATCCAATAATTCCTTTGTTAAAACAGGATAAATATCAAGAACATCGATAATTTCTTTCAATTTCCCAAAAGTGGAATGATTAACAGTTTCAACAACAAATCCCATCACCTTTCGAGGTCCAAAAGGTACAGTCACTCGCATACCTAATTGAATGATGTCTTGAAACCTCTCTGGAATTTTATAATCAAACGTCTGATCAATAGAGCTTGCTGGTACATCAACGATTACCTTTACAATATTCACTGCTCCTCATCCTTTAAATCCTTTTTAATCATCCTTAAAAGTTGATGTGCAACCTCTTTCTTAGGAGCTTGTGTTATCGTTTTCCTTTCTTTATTCTTATTCATATAGGTAACGATATTGGTATCTCCCTCAAATCCCGCTCCACTATCGGCAACATTATTGATGACAATGGCATCAAGCTTCTTTTTCTCTAATTTTTTCATCCCGTTTTCTATAGGCTTCTCTGTCTCTGCAGCAAAGCCTACTAAATACTGAGATTCTTTCCGTTCTCCTAATGATTGTAAAATATCCTTTGTCCGTTCCATCACAATATTCCAATCTCCATCGTGCTTTTTCATTTTTTGATCATAGACAACGCGCGGTCGGTAATCAGCCACTGCAGCAGCTTTTATAACAATATCACTAGTAGGAAAATGCCTATGCATTGCCTGATACATATCTTCTGCTGTTACTACATCAATTCGCTTAACTTGCGCATGAGTTATTATTTGCGACGTAGGCCCTGACACAAGCGTGACGATTGCTCCAGCTTCTGCAGCTGCCTCAGCAAGCGCATAGCCCATTTTTCCGGAAGAACGATTGGTAAAAAAACGGACGGGGTCAATCCTCTCTCTAGTTGGCCCTGCTGATATTAATACATGCTTACCTTTTAAAAATAGGCGATCTTGATTTTGGTGTATTTCTACCGCCTGAATAATACTTTCTGGTTCTTCAAGCCTTCCCTTTCCGACATAGCCACAAGCTAAGTAACCTTCACCTGGTTCAATAAAATGATACCCCCAAGCCTCTAACTTTTTCATATTTTCCATTACTGCGGGATGAGCATACATATGAACATTCATCGCTGGTGCAATATAAACATTAGATTGTGTAGCTAACAAAATCGTTGATAACATGTCGTCAGCTATTCCGTTCGCAAGCTTTCCGATCAGATTAGCTGTTGTCGGTGCAAGAATTGTTAAATCTGCCCAGTCAGCTAAATCAATATGAGCAATTTTGGCTGGATCCTTTTCATCAAAAGTATCCGTATATACTGCATTTCGAGACAACGCCTGAAATGTTAATGGGGATACAAATTTAGTCGCATTTGCTGTCATGACCACTTTAACATTTGCACCCTTTTGCGTTAATTTACTTGCCAGAGCACATGCTTTATAAGCTGCAATCCCTCCAGAAACTCCAAGTAAAATGTTTTTCTGATTGACCATTGACTTGTTCCCCTTTCCCTAGTAAACCGAGCTATTTTCCTATAAGTAGTTATAACATAATCTAATGCATGAATAAAAACCCCCCGCTTTTTATTATCGCGAGGGGACATCATTTATGCTTGATTGTTTTCATCCAAAAATAGTTTCTCTGCCTGTACTTCTTCCAACGCCATGCCAACATACTTATGAGATTTTGGATTATCTACTAGTACTTTTTTTGTTTGGCTCATTTGTCTCGCACGTTTAGCTGATAACGTTACAAGTGTATACTTGGAATTAATTTTTCTCTGTAGTGAGTCAATTGACGGTTCTAACATTACAATTCATCCTCCAATAATTGTTTATATTGTTTCGCAATTCGCTCTCTCTTTAAATGTTCACTTTGAATAATCGATTGAACTTTTTCTACAGCAAGATCTACGTGATCATTCACCACAACATAATCATAAGCATCCATCATTTCTATCTCTTTCCTTGCTTCTTTCAATCGATTCAACACAAGATCAGGAGACTCCGTACCACGGTGGACAATCCGATTTTTCAATTCTTCCAGACTTGGTGGGAACAGAAATATAAATACGCCTTCAGGGAAATTCTCCTTCACCTGTAATGCACCTTGGACCTCAATCTCAAGAAATACATCATAACCAGCATCCAAAGTTTCTTCAACATATTTTCGTGGTGTGCCATAATAGTTATTGACATATTTCGCGTATTCTAACAGTTGATTTTGTTCTATAAGGGCTTCAAACGCTTCTTTTGTTTTATAAAAATAGTCGACTCCATCTTTCTCTCCTGGTCGCTTTTCCCTTGTAGTCATTGAAATGGAATATTTTAAATCTGTATCTTGGTTAAAAAGCGCCTTTCTAACTGTTCCTTTTCCAACTCCGGAAGGCCCGGAAAGAATAAAAAGGATTCCTTTTTCTTCAATCAAATTTTTTCCTCCTAATTATCGTCCGATATTTCCTCATGACTTAATACTCGTTGTCCTACTGTTTCTGGCTGTACAGCTGATAATACTACATGATCACTGTCTGTTATAATTACTGCTCTAGTTCTTCTTCCATACGTGGCATCTACCAATTTATTATTATCTCTTGCTACCGTAATAATTCGTTTGATAGGGGCTGATTCTGGCGATACAATAGAGATTACTCTATTAGCAGAAACAACATTTCCAAATCCAATATTAATTAAACGTAAACTCAAATTTAACCCTCCGTGAATTCTGTCTCTCTATATACTAGTATAATTATAAGTAAAATGGTATATAAAACTCAAATATTATTCGATATTTTGCACTTGTTCTTTTATTTTTTCGACTTCACTCTTTATTGCTACCGTATACTCACTAATAGTTGAGTCTGTTGATTTTGAACCAATTGTATTTGCTTCGCGGTGCATTTCTTGTGTGATAAAATCTAATCGTCTACCAATCGAATCACCACTTTCTGATTCAATTGTCCGCATAAAATGCGATGTATGGCTTATTAGTCTGGTTATCTCTTCAGCGATGTCACCTTTCTCTGCGAGCAGGACAATTTCTTGATAGATTCTAGAAGCATTCAAATCCATATCTTCAGTTAAATGCTGATTTACCCGATCTTTAATTCGCTCCCGATATTCATCAACAACAAACGTTCGTCTGTTTTTCACCTGATTAATGAGCAGATTTAATCTATGTATTCGTTCCTGCAAATCATGAATTAAATGATTTCCTTCCTCCTCTCGCATGTCAACCACCTGTCTACAAGCTTCTTTAAGTCCGTCGATAAGTTGGTCTTTAAATTGGTTTGACTGACTTTCTAACTCCTGTACTGTAAATATTTCATTAAGCGCAGGAATAATTGCTGTTGATACATCTCCAGACAATTGATAGCGCATTTTTATTTCTTTGATTTCACTCATATACTGATCCATTAAATGCCAATCTGTTTCTAATTTTCTGCTAGTAAAACCTTTTCCATCAACTCGAACATAAATGTCAATCTTACCTCTTTGAAAATACGATTGTACTATCTTCTTCAATCGCTCTTCTAAATACATAAATGATAAAGGTATTTTCATATTTACATCCAAAAAACGATGATTCACACTTTTCATTTCTATTGTTATTTTCGTATCATCCATTTGTATATCCGTTCTTCCATATCCAGTCATACTCTTTCCCATCAAAATCACTCCACAAGCTAATTATACGATGATTTCACTTAAAAAGAAAAGTGTAACGTTTTTATCACCCCATAGGAAAACCCGCCTATTTGCTATTTCAAGCAATCCATAGACAGGTTAACCATTAAGCTGGACGTCCATTATTTTTTTGAAAAACCAAACAGCACCGTAGGTAATGCACTAAATACACTTACAAACATCCAATCTCTCACACTTAATGCGGTAGTATGGAAGATTGGCTGTAATGGTTGCCAATAAATTACTATAAGGAGAAGCAACATGGAAGAAATTACAGCCAATACAAGATACATATTCTCAAAAGGGTTTCTTGAAAATATCGAATGTTCACTTCTACAATCAAAAACATGAATTAATTGGGCCATTACTAATGTAGTGAATGCAATAGTCTGCGCATATATTAAATTATTTGGGTTATCTTGATAGGTTAACATAAATGCAAGAAGTGTAACAATACCGATTAATATTCCCCTGCTTATAATTTTATAACCTAGACCACGAGAAAACACACCTTCTGAAAGGCTTCTTGGCCTCTTTTTCATCACATCTCCCTCTGCCTTATCAAGTCCTAGTGCCATTGCTGGCAGGCCATCCGTTACAAGGTTAACCCATAAGATTTGAACAGGTACTAAAGGAAGCGGTAGTGAAAGGAGCATCGCAAATAACATTACCAATATCTCACCGACATTGGATGCTAAAAGATAACGAATAAACTTACGAATATTCTCATAGATATTTCGTCCTTCTTGTATTGCTGATTTAATCGTTGCAAAATTATCATCCATTAAAATTAGGGAAGAAGCCTCTTTGGTAACATCTGTACCACTTAATCCCATACTTATGCCGATATTACTTGCTTTAATCGCAGGTGCATCATTTACTCCATCACCAGTCATTGCCACGACATGACCACGTTCCTGAAAGGCATGAACAATTCGAAGTTTATGCTCAGGTGTCACCCTGGCAAATACATACGTATCATCAATCATTTCTTCTAACTCATCTGTTGACATTTCATTCAATTGCTGTCCTTCTAACACTCTCCCATTTTCCGGTAGTACTTGTAAATTATCAGCAATAGCTTTAGCTGTCTTCACATGATCGCCAGTTATCATAACAGTTTTAATTCCTGCATTGCGACACTCTTCGATGGCTGATTTCACTTCTTTTCTTGGGGGATCAATCATTCCATATAAACCAATAAAAGTCAGCTCTTTTTCTAAAACGGCTGATTCTAGATCGTCATGCTTGGATAAGGGCTTAACAGCAATGGCTAATGTCCTTAGAGCTTTTTCTGCCATATCACTAATTGCTTGCTCAATTTGCTGTTTATTTTCTTCTCTCAGTAATTGTCTTCCATCCTCGTCCATATGATACATCGATCGTGGCAGCAGCACATCAGGCGCACCTTTTGTAATAAGAAAACGGCGTTGATTACTGTCTTCAATAACTACACTCATTCTTTTTCTATCTGAATCGAAGGGTAACTCTTTTATAATTCGATACGATTCCGCAGTAGATACTGTCAATCCCATTTTCCGTGCAACAACAAGTAATGCACCATCTGTTGGATCACCATCGATATAATGCTTCCCTTTTTTAACAATAATAGATGCTTGGTTACATAGCATTCCGTATAATAACATCGTCTCTAAGTTAGGAAAATTTTTATCAAGTTTTGCTTTTGTTAGAAAGAAATCTCCTCTTATATCATATCCATCACCAGTTACATAAAGTTGCTTCCCGTTTAGATATAATTCTTTAACTGTCATTTGGTTTTCCGTCATCGTCCCTGTTTTATCAGAACAAATTACAGATGCGCACCCCAGTGTCTCAACCGCGGATAATTTTCTAACAATTGCTTTTTTCCGAATCATTCGCTGTACCCCTAAAGATAAAGCAACGGTAACAATAGCCGGTAATCCTTCAGGAATGGCAGCCACCGCTAACGATACGCCAGCAAGAAACATGGAGTAGACAGGATGTCCTTGCATCACACCTAAGACAACGACCAATGCGGTTAAAAATAATGCAACAATAATTAATATTTTTCCTAATTCAGAAAGTTTTCTTTCCAGGGGAGTCATCACTTTCTTTGTATTTACCATTAATGAAGCAATTTGCCCCATTACTGTATCCATGCCTGTCCCAACAACAATTCCAACTCCTGAACCTCTTGTAACTAGCGTACCCATAAACCCCATATTCACTTGATCCTGGGCATCTAGTTTATCTTTTCTAATTGCAGTAGCGTGCTTCATAACAGGTAACGATTCACCTGTTAAAGCAGATTCCTCTGTTTCTAAGCTGCTTGATTGGACAATGCGGATATCTGCTGGAATACGATCTCCACTTGCGACTCTGACAACATCTCCAACAACTACTTGTTTAGAAGGAATCTTACTCCATTTTTGATTTCGTAATACGTTGGCCATCGGTGCAGATAGTTCTTTTAATTTTTCTAGAGATTTTTCTGCCTTCTGTTCCTGAAAATAGCCTATACATCCATTAACAAGTACGATAATCATAATTGCTATCGCATCTATATACTCTCCAAGAAGTCCGGCAACTAATGTTGCAGCTAATAAAACAAGGACCATAAAATCTTGAAATTGCTTTAAAAATATTAACCACTTGGACGTCTTCCTTTGAGCTTCCAATTCATTTGCTCCATATTGCTTCCTTCGTTTTTCCACTTGCTTTTCATTTAATCCTCTATTTGCTGCTACATGCAATTTTCTTTCTACATTTTCTACATCCAATTGATACCAATTCATCCTGCATTCCTCCAAATTATAGCGCTTGTTCCTCACCGTATTCCTTTAATCTAAAGCTCCTTAAGGGATATGTATGCAGACTTGTCCTAAAAAATGCTATAATTGCGCTTGAGGTGATCATATGCCATTTGACGGAATCGTAACACATGCAGTAACAGAAGAATTAAAAAACGAAATGATTCCTGGTAAAATAACAAAAATTTATCAGCCTACGGATAGTGAATTATTGTTTACCATACGTAGTAAAGGAAAAAACATGACTTTATTACTTTCCATTCATCCAACGTATGCTAGATTTCACTTAACGAATGACAGTTTTGCAAATCCAAAAGAACCTCCTATGTTTTGTATGGTATTACGAAAACATCTATCAGGTGCAATTATAGAAAATATAGAGCAGTATGGAATGGAGCGAATTGTTCAATTAACGATAAAAACAAGAAATGAAATTGGAGATTTAACAAGCAAAGCACTTATTATTGAATTAATGGGGAAACACAGTAATATTACATTAGTTGATGACGAAGAAAATCAAATTATCGATAGTTTTAAACATATATCTATGTCACAAAATCGTCACCGCACGTTATTACCTGGTCACCTATATCAGCTTCCACCCGAGCAAAATAAACTCAATGCACTAACCATAGATTCTGAGCAATTTATTAAAAGGCTTGATTTTAATGCCGGTAAGCTCAATAATCAAATTGTTCAAAGCCTTGTTGGTTTCTCACCTTTTATAGCAAGGGAAATGGTTCAAAGAGCAGAGCTTGGATCTATCGAAGCATATCAGAAGGTCTTTGATGAAATACAAAAACAAATAGTTCAATCTAATTTTAGACCTACCATATATAATGATAAGAAAGAGGACTTTCATGTTATACCATTAGCTAACTTTACTGGTGATCAGATTCATTTTAGTACTACAAATCAAATGCTAGATCAATTTTATTCTGGAAAAGCGGAACGCGATCGTGTTAAACAACAAGCTAAAGATTTATATCGCTTTCTTAAAAACGAAAAAGAAAAGAACAGGAGAAAATTAAAGAAACATGAGCAAACAGTAAAGAAGGCCCGAAATAAAGATCATTATCAAAAGCTTGGTGAATTACTAACGGCACACCTACATTTAATTTCAACAGGTGATCAAAGCGTCACAGTGACTGACTACTATGACCCAGAGCAAAAAGAATTGACGATTGAATTAAATCCGAACAAAACTCCAAGTGAAAATGCTCAAAGCTACTACAAGACGTATCAAAAATTAAAGAAGTCTGAGCGCATCGTTACAATAGAAATTGAAAAAACGAAGGATGAAATTGCTTATATGGAGCAATTGCAACAGCAGGTTGAATCTGCAAGTAGTTCTGATATTGAAGAAATTCGTGACGAACTTAGAGAAGAAGGGTATCTCAAAAAACAACCGAAGAAAAAGAAAAAGCGTAATAAAGCTGAAAAGCCAGTACCGGAACAATATACTGCATCTGATGGTACCGTAATACTTGTTGGAAAAAATAATAAACAAAATGAGTATTTAACAATGAAACTTGCAGCTCGAGATGAAATATGGCTACACACAAAGGATATACCTGGATCGCACGTCATTATAAGAGACAAACAGCCTAGTGACGAAACTCTAATGGAAGCGGCTCAGCTGGCAGCTTATTTTAGTAAATCTCGCCAATCTTCTTCCGTGCCTGTAGACTACACAAAGGTACGTCATGTAAAGAAACCAAATGAGGCAAAGCCCGGTTATGTAACTTATGAGAATCAAAAAACGTTGTTTGTTACACCTAGTAATAGCCTTATTCAAAAATTAAAATAAGTCACCTATTTATAGCGAAACTCTCTAGTTAGCTATAATTAAAAGGAACTGAATATAAGTAGGTTATAAAACTAAAAGCCGAACTATCCTTCAAAAGGATGGGTGCTATCCCCCCGGATATTTTTCACTCTAACTTCCAGGGGGGGGGAGGTACCAATTCGTTCGGCATTTTAGTTCTAAACGATGTTGCAGTTTTGGTATCTCTATTCCTATGACGACAAATTAAAAGACGCTTGTGGGAAATAATCCTTCGTAAGACCTCCTGCCCAATAGTATATGAAGAATCACCATTCTCTTAAAAAGCACCGTTTTCGAAAGCACACTCCTCCAACATCCCACCCTTTTTATTAACTTTCGGTCCTATTGGTTTTTCGCACTCAGAAGGGAGAAGTTTAAGCTCGCTTTTCATTGTTTTTATACTGCTTGCGGCTGTAATGTCACATCAATGTTCCCTCTCGTAGCTTTTGAATACGGGCATACCTGATGCGCCTTCTTTGCAAGCTCTTCAGCTTCTTGCTGATCGACACCTTGTATTTTAATTGTTAATTCTACTGCAATTTTAAAGCCATTATCTTCCGGATCTTTCAATAAACTAACTGCGGCTGTTGTTTCTGAATCTATTTTCTTTTTTTCTTTGGAGGCAACTAGATTTAAAGCCCCGTCAAAGCAGGATGAGTAAGCAGCGGCAAACAGTTGCTCAGGGTTAGAACCCGTATCCTTTTTATTCGTAGCTGGATTGACAAGCTTAAGGTCAATAAGTTCATCATCTGATTTCACATGACCGTCTCGTCCATTTTTTGCTGTCGCTTTCGAAGTAAAAATAACATTACTCATAGCATAACCACTCCTTTTTCTATTCTAGTTAAGGTATACCTTTTTTTACCGTGAATAAAACATTAAAGTGTTAATAGTTCTACCAATTCATCAATAAAATGATCCACCTGCGGGAGCTCGCGTACCCCATCTTGAAAGCAAACCCACGTATGTCTAGAAACAGCCTCTCCATCTAATTTTAATGCTATGTTTGGATATTCATCTCGCATCGAGTCAGAAACACTTTCAGGTAGTACAGCCATTCCCAGTCCTTGTTTCATAAATTGTTTACATGTTTCAATTTGATCCACTGTTATGGTTTTAACTGGTTTAATTTTATCCTGTTGTACATATAACCAATTATCAACCAATTCATGCATACTGTCATCCGACTTAAAAGAAATAAGCGGGCGCTCTTTTAATGCATCTGTAGGAAATGGTTCTGTATCAAATATATAAAGCGGATCATCAAATAAGCGGATACATGTACTTTCCTTTAATTTCTCGCCACGAATAATACACACATGATAATTCTTATGATGACGCTTAATGTCTTCGCTAATTCCTGTCACTAAATCAATTGCTACCTTAGGATAGAGCGACGTGAATTTACCCAATATAGCTGGAAGATATCGTTGACTAATCAGTGAAGAACAGGCAATGGAAAGCGTGCCTTGAACTTCCTCACTTGATTGTGCTAATTTATTTTTTACTGCTCTTTCTCCTGCCATAACTGTTTTAGCATGTTCTAGAATTATCTCGCCTTCTGGGGTTGGAATTAGCCGTTTCGGTGTTCGGATAAAGATGATATGTCCAAAATATTCCTCAATGTATTTCAATCGTTGTGTTACCGCTGGCTGTGAGATCAGAACTGCTTTTGCAGTACCTCTAATTGTCCCTATCTCATGCAATTTTAATAATAATTCATAATCATCGATTTTCATTATATCCCCCTATAATTAATAATTATTCATTTTAATTATATTTAAGTATTTTACTTATTACATTATAATACATATGCTATTAGTGATAAAGTAATAATCTATTCAGCCAATCAACATTCACTGGCAGATATTTTCCAGATCAATGAGGAGATGAGCGTATGAGAGAAAAAGAAAATGTAAAAAAATCTTTTGCTAAAAACAAACAAGCATATATTACAAGTGCTACACATGCACGGGGAAGTGATTTATCCTTAATGAAGGATTGGCTAGAGCTGGAAACAAGTATGAAACTGCTGGATATTGCTACCGGTGGTGGTCATGTAGCAAAACAGTTATCCCCTTTCGTTGAGAGGGTATATGCAACGGACTTAACGAAAGAAATGCTAGAAAACACGAAAAATTACCTTCAAGATATTCATAACATTGATTACATTCTTGCGGATGCAGAAAGCTTACCGTTTTTGAATAACACATTTGATATTATTACCTGTAGGACTGCTGCTCACCATTTTCCTCACCCTGAAAAATTCATTCAAGAAGTAAAGCGTGTATTAAAGACAAATGGTACATTTTTATTTATTGATAATATTGCACCAAGACAATCTGTCTATGCTAATTTCATCAATCAATTAGAAGGTATGCGTGATTTTAGTCATGTACGATGCTTGCC
The DNA here is from genome assembly GCF_947495635.1 of uncultured Virgibacillus sp. NCBI lineage: Bacteria > Bacillati > Bacillota > Bacilli > Caryophanales > Bacillaceae > Virgibacillus > uncultured Virgibacillus sp. Next base: position 23,531 of record NZ_CANMAB010000060.1, read on the forward strand.
TATCTTCGAATGGAAACAGCTGTTAGACAGCTATGGATTACACACCGTAAAAGAAAACGTACGGAAGAAAGAGTTGTCATATACCGAGTGGATAAATCGAACCTTGGATCATCCAGAAGATAAACAAAAAGTCTATCATTTTATTAAAGAGGCAGATGAGCAGATAAAAGCGTATTATAAGATTCAGTTAGATCAAGGATCCGTGCAGCGTTTTTTTATTGATGAGTGGTTCGCATTAATAGAAAATAAATGATTAAGATAATTATTTACGTATCAAAGAGAAATACAAACAGAAGTACCAATAAAAATAGTTCATTTCATTTATCTTGTAAGCTCTAATCTTATATGTTACTACGGTATATAAGGAGGAGAGAAATTATTTCATGAAGAAAACAACTAAATACAATGTTCTTATTACTTATCTAATATTAATGGGTAACATTTCTATTGTGGGCTTAGGAAAAACATTTACTGTAGATAGTATTGCTATTGCGTTATATTTTATTGTCGCGACTGTTATTACCCTTTCATTTATCGCAATACTACTCTCTATAAGTGAAATACTAAAAATAAACGATGGGAAGCATAGATTTATAAATATAATTTGTTTCTTAGTCTCATTAGTAACCTTATTCACCTTCGTTACTTTTCATTACTTGTTGAATCGTGTTTAAGTTATGAGCTACTTTATATGCTATTGAAATGTGAAAAAATACGATTTACATCAAAAAGATTACCACACGTATGAAGCCTTAGTTCAAGCGGTAGACTCATACTTTTAATTTTATAATAACAAAAGATCCCAGCAACGATTATACAACCTAACCCTATAGGAAAAACGGAGCAAAATTCGCTCAGTCCTTATCACTAAATGCTCAGATTTACGCTTCCTCTAGTAGCTATTATGGAA